>NZ_JBHYJH010000129.1:0-28706 GCF_042740445.1 Streptomyces sp. NPDC059003
CCAGGGGCGGCAGCCCCTGGTTTCGGTGAAGGGGCGGGCCTGGGGCGCCCCGCGAGGGACCCGCCCCCTACAGCTCCACCACCGACACCTCCGTCGCCTTCACACTCGTCCATACCTCCACCCCGTCCGCGAGGCCGAGCTCGGCCGCCGCGGCGGGGGTGATCTCGGCGACGAGGTCGGGCGCGTCACCGGAGGTGACGAGGACGCGGAGCCGACTGCCCGCGGTGGTGATCTCCCGCACGGTGCCGGGCCAGACGTTACGAGGGCTGCCCTCGGGCTTGTCACGGTGCACGGACACCGCTTCGGGCGCGATGACGGCAAGGGCCCGCGTCCCCGGCGAAAGGGGGTCGGCCACGACAAGGTGCCCGGCCCCCACGAGCCCGAGCGTCCCGTCGCCACGGGCGGCCCCGGGCCAGGCGTTGCGGCCGAGCATGCGGGCCACCCACGGCGAACGGGGGTGCCGGGTGACCTCGGCCGGCGACGCGTCCTGCACGGGCCGCCCCTCGTCGAGGACGAGCACCCGGTCGGCCAGCGAGACGGCCTCGACGGGGTCGTGCGTGACGATCAGACACACCCCGCCGAACCCGTCGAGGTGCCGCCGCAGGGTGTGCCGGACGTGGGCACGGGTGGTCTGGTCGAGGGCGGCGAGGGGCTCGTCGAGGAGCAGCAGCCGCGGCCGCGCGGCCAACGCCCGCGCGAGGGCGACCCGCCCGGCCTGCCCCCCGGAGAGCTGGGCGGGCCTGCGGTGGGCGAGATGACCGACGCCGAGCCGCTCGAGCCACTCCCGCGCGGCCCGGCGGGCCTCACCGCGCGGCACGCCCTGGGCGCGCAGCCCGTACGCGGTGTTGCCGAGGGCGTTCAGATGCGGGAAGAGCGCGCCCTCCTGCGGCACCCAGGCGACACCGCGGCGGTGCGGGGCGAGCCCGGTGACGTCGGCGTCGCCGAGCCGCAGGTCGGCGTGGGCGCGCGGGGTCAGGCCGAGCAGGGCGCGCAACAGGGTGGTCTTTCCGGCGCCGTTGGGCCCGACCACGGCGATGGTGGTGCCGGGCGGGGCGTCGAGGGCCAGCTCGGTGAAGCCGGTCACGTCGGCGTGCAGCGCCCACTGTCCCCCGTCGCCGGGCCCCTTCGCCCCCTCGTCCGGTACGCCGCTCTCCCCCGTGTCCGTGTCCACGTCGGCGGACGACGGCGCGGGCCGCGCCGCCGCCCCCTTCAGCGTGGCCCCGGCGGCCCACCGCCCCCGCAGCGCCACGAGCACGGCCATGGCGATGACGAGCAGCAGCAGCGAGACGGAGGTGGCGGCCTCCGGCGAGTCCTGGAGCAGCAGATAGACCTGGAGCGGCAGGGTCTGCGTCGTCCCCGGCAGGTTGCCCGCGAACGTGATCGTCGCGCCGAACTCGCCGAGCGCCCGCGCCCAGGTCAGCGCGGCCCCGGCGGCGAGCCCCGGCGCGACCATCGGCAGCGTGACGGTGAGGAAGACCCGTACCGGCGACGCCCCGAGCGAGGCCGCCGTCTCCTCGTACGCGGGTTTGAGGCCCGCGATCGCGCCCTCCAGGCTGATCACGAGGAACGGCATCGCGACGAACGTCGCCGCGATCACCGCCCCGGACGTGTGGAAGGGCAGGACGATCCCGAACGTGTCCTCCAGCCACGGCCCGAGCAGCCCGCGCCGCCCGAAGCCGAGGAGCAGCGCGACGCCGCCGACGGTCGGCGGCAGCACCATCGGGAGCAGCACGAGCGAGCGCACGACCGCCTTGCCCGGGAAGGAGACCCGGGCCAGGAGCCAGGCCAGGGGCACGCCGAGGACGAGGGACAGGCCCAGGGCCCAGAACGACACGATGAGGGAGAGCTTGAGGGCCTGGGTGACCCCCGGCTCGGTCAGGTGCTCGCCGAGCCGCCCCCACTCCGTGCGGGCGAGCACCCCGATGAGGGGGATCAGCAGGAGGGCGACGGCCCCCAGTGCGGGGAGCAGCAGGGCGATCGGGGCGCGGGTCCTGCGGGTGCGGGTCATCGGTGAGCGTTACGGGCGCTGGAAGCCCGCGTCGCGGAGGATCTTCTGGGCCTCCGGTGAGCCGAGCCACTTCACGAACGCGGCGGACGCCTCCTGGTGCTTGGACTGCTTGAGCGTGGCCGCCGGGTAGGAGGCCACCGCGTTCTGCCCGTCGGGGATGGTGATCGCGTCGACCTTGTCGGGCGCGGTCGCCGCGTCGGTCTTGTAGACGATGCCCGCGTCGGCCTCGCCGAGTTCGACCTTGCTGAGGACGCCCCGGACGCTCGTCTCCTGCGACACCGGCTTCACCTTCAGGTCCTGCTTGTCGAGGACCTGCTGGCTGTAGCGGCCGACGGGCACCTCGGGCGCGGCGAGGACGACCTTGAGGCCGTCGCCGGTGAGGTCCTTGAGCGCCTTGATCTTCTTCGGGTTGCCGTCGCCCGTGGCGATGACGAGCCGGTTCTTGGCGATGACGGTCGGGGTGCCGGTGTCCGACTTCAGGCCGTCCATCGTCTTGGTGTCGGCCGTGACCAGGACGTCGGCGGGCGAACCCTGCTTCACCTGCGCGGCGAGCTCCTGGGACCCGGCGTAGGAGATGGTGAGCTTCGTGCCGGGGTTCTTCTTCTCGTACGCGGCCTCGGCGGTCTTGAAGACGTCGGTGAGCGAGGCGGCGGCGAGGACCGTGAGGTCGGCCTTGGGCGCGGCACCGGTGTCGGACCCGGCGCCGGCCTTGGCGCCGCTGTCCTTCTTGGTGTCGCCGTCGTCGTCGTTGCCGCAGGCGGCGAGCGGGAGCAGCAGCGCGGCGGTGGCGAGCACGGCGGCGGTGCGGCGCTTGGTGCGCGGGGACGCGGTGATGAGCATGGGGCGGGACTCCTTCTGGGCCTGCTGGGGCCCGTTATGCCTGCGGGGGCTGCGCGGCACGGTGTGGCTGCCGGGCCTGGACGGCACGGTTCACACCGTGTCGATGTGCACGCTGGTCGACTTCACCCGGGCCGTGGCCTGCACGCCGACCTCCAGGCCGAGCTCCTCCACGGCCTCCCGGGTCAGCAGGGAGACCAGGCGGTGCGGGCCCGCCTGGATCTCGACCTGTGCCGCCACGTCGCCGAGCTTCACGGCGGTGACGATGCCGGGGAAGGCGTTGCGCGCCGACGTGTACGCGCCGTCGTCCTCGCCGTCGCCCTGGGCGAGCTCGACGGAGAACGCGGCCAGGTCCCGGCCGTCGATCACGCGCCGCCCGCCGTCGTCCCTGCGCGTGGCGACCCGCCCGGCGTCCGCCCAGCGGCGCGCGGTGTCGGGGCTGACGCCGAGGAGGCGCGCCGCCTGACCGATTGTGTAGGACTGCATGTGCAGCAAGATAGGCCAGTTTGCCTCGCACCTGAGAAACTTTGGACGAATCTCCATGGCAGATACGAGGCCGATCCGGGGGCCGCTGGAGGATGCCCCAACCCCCGGCCGCGACCGGAAGTCGCCCCCCCCTCAGTCCTCCCGCGAGAAGTTCCGCGCGCTCGGTACGAGCGCGGCCGCCGCCGGGGCCGCGAAGCACAGCACCGCGCACACCGCGAGGACCGGCCGCGCCCCGAAGTGCTCGATGGCCGGGGCGATCAGGGCGAGGCCCGCGGGGGCGAGGCCGTAGGACAGCATGAAGTCGAGTGACGAGACACGGGCCAGCTTGTCGGGGGCCACCTCGCGCTGGGTCGCCGTGAACCACGGCACGTTGAACAGCTCGATCCCGACCCCGGCCACCGCGTACGCGGCCACGACGACCGCCCAGTGGACCGGCAGGAGCAGGCTCAGCGGCGCGAAGCCGTACAGGGCGAGGCCCGCGAGCGCGGCCCACCCTTGCGCGCGCGGGCGCCAGCGGGCGACGACGAGGGCACCGCCCAGCGCGCCCAGGGTGTAGGCCGTCATGGCCGCGGCCAGCACGATCCCGGTGTCGTACTTGTCCCGGCTGATCAGCGGCAGGGCCACGCCGGTCGCGGAGTAGCCGGTGGCGATGACCGCGGTGAGCGCCCCGAGCCCGGCGAGGAACCACGGGTGCCGCCGCGCCTCCCGCAGCCCTTCGCCGAACTCGGCGAGGAAGGAGGGACGCGACGGCGCCGCCCCTTCGGCCGCGCCTTCCGTGTCTTGCGTACGGGCGGTCGCCTCCCGCGCCTTCCCCGCCCCCGGCACCAGCGCCGCGACCAGCCACAGCACCCCGATCCCGAGCAGCAGCACCCACGTGTCGAGGACGACCGCGAGCAGCGCGGTGAGCGAAGGACCGGCCAGCGTGGTGGCGCGCACGGACAGGGTCATGGCGGCGTTGGCCTGCTGGCGCCGCTCCTCGTCGACGACTTCGGCGGTGAGCGCCTGGAAGGCGGGCCTGCACGCGCCCTGCCCGGCGCCCGCGACGACCGCGGCGGCAAGGATCAGGGGCAGGGAGCGGCCGAGGCCGAGGGCGAGCAGGGGCGTCGCGGCGGCCGCGGCGAGACCGGCCCAGAGCACGACGCCGCGCCGCGAGTAGCGGTCGGCGAGGACGCCGCCGACGGCGACGGCGACGAGGAAGCCCGCGGTGCGGGCGGCGAGCAGCAGGCCGAGCGTCGCGGCGCCGATGGTCCGGTCGAGGACGGCGAGCCCGAGCACGAAGGGCAGCGCCCAGGTGGCGAGCCCGGACGCGGTGGTGCCGGACCAGAGCCGCAGGAAGGCCGCGTCCCGCAGCACGGACCGCCGACGCGGGCCGACTTCGGAGTTCTCGGCGGCTTGGGTGGACGTCGTCGCCACGTGGGGCGCTCCCCTCTCTCGTACGGGCGCGGCCGACCCCGGACCCGTAATTGAAAATGATTACCATTACAGTACTCTTACTCGCACCCCGCGAAGCACCGCACCCACCAAGCACCGGAGGTCCCATGCGCCACCCCGCCCGCCTCGGCATAGCCGCCGCCCTCACCCTGACCATCGCGGCCGTGGGCTGCGCCAAGTCCGACGGCGACAGCGCGTCCGGCGACAAGGCGGCGCACACGACGAAGGTCACCAGCTGCGGCCGCGAGCTCGCCTTCGACAAGGCGCCCGAGCGCACCGTCGCCCTCGACCAGTCCTCCACCGAAGTGCTGCTCGAACTCGGCCTGGAGAAGCGCATGGCCGGGACGTCGAACCTGAAGACGAAGATCGCGCCGGAGTACCGGGCGGCGTACAAGCAGGTCGAGGTGCTCAGCCCGAAGATCCTCACCGGCGAGCAACTGCGCGCCGCCACGCCCGACTTCACCCTCGGCGGCTTCACCGACTACTTCACCAAGGACCGCGTCGGCACCCGCGACGAGCTCTCCCGCCTCGGGCTCCCGTCGTTCGTGAGCGCCGTGGACTGCCCGAAGCAGAACATGCCGGGCGGCAAGGCCAAGTCGCCGTTCGACCTGCTCTTCCAGGACTACGCCGACCTCGGGCGGATCTTCGGCGTCGAGAAACGGGCCCAGAAGCTGGTCAAGGACCAGCGCGCCACGCTCGCCGAGGCGCAGCGGACGGCGGACCGCGTCAAGGGCGAACCCACCGTCGTATGGCTGTACTCCGTGTACGGCGACACCCCTTACGTCGCGGGCAGGTCGGCGATCCCCAGCGAGATGAGCCGGATCGTCGGCGCGAAGAACGCCTTCGACGACGTCGACGAGGACTGGCCGCAGGTCACCTGGGAGGAGATCGCCAAGCGGAACCCGGACGTCATCGTGATCGGCGACCTGTCCGAGCGCGGCAAGCCCGGCGACAGCGCCGCCGACAAGCTCAAGGCGATGCGGGCGAACCCCGTCATGGCGAAGCTCCCGGCCGTCGAGAACAAGCGGTTCATCGAGATCCCCGGCACGGAGATGGACCCGTCGGTGCGCACGGTCAGCGCGCTGCCGCGGCTCACGGCGGGCCTGAAGGAGCTCGGGCATGTCCGCTAGCCCGGACCTCCGGGCCACGAGCGACGTGCTCGACCTGCTGCACCCGTCGGCCCGCGGCGCGCCCCTCGCCGACGCGGAGGCGGACGCGGCTGTTCCCGCCGCCCGCAGGGCCTCCCCGCTCCCCCGGGCCGCGCTGTTCCTGCTGTGCGGTGCCGCGCTCGTCGTCTCCGCCGCCGCGTCGGTCCGCATCGGCACCACCGATGTGGCGTACGCCGACGTGGCGCGGACCGTGGGCTTCCATCTGGGCCTGGACGTCGAGCCGTTGCCGCGGCTCGTGGACTCGCTGATCTGGGAGCTGCGGGTGCCGCGCGTGCTGATGGCGGCGCTCGTCGGGGCCTCGCTCGCGGTGTGCGGCGCGGCGCTCCAGGCGATCACGCGCAACGCGCTCGCCGACCCCTATCTGCTCGGCATCTCGTCGGGGGCGTCGACCGGCGCCGTCACGGTCGTCGTGCTCGGGATCGGGTCCGCGTCGCTCGGCGTGACGGGCGGCGCGTTCGTGGGCGCCATGGTGTCGTTCGGCCTGCTGATGCTGCTGCTCAGGCGGAGCGGGCTCGACTCGACGCGGATCGTCCTGACGGGCGTGGTCGTGTCGCAGCTGTTCACCGCGCTGACCTCGCTCGTCCTGATGGCCTCGGGCGACTCGGAGGTGATCCGGGCGATCACGCAGTGGCTGCTCGGCTCGATGGCGTCGGCGCGCTGGGACGCGGTGGCCGTGACGGCGGTGGTGACGGCCGTCGGCCTCGCCGGGCTCTGGCTCAACTCGACCGCCCTGGACGGGTTCTCGTTCGGCACGGACACCGCGTCGTCGCTCGGCGTCGACGTGCGGACGACCCGCTGGGTGCTGCTCGTCGTCACGTCCCTGATGACGTCGGTGGCGGTCGCGTCCGTCGGCGCCATCGGCTTCGTCGGCCTGATCGTGCCGCACGGGGTGCGGTTCCTCGTCGGGCCGCTGCACCGGTCGCTGCTGCCGCTGTCGGCGCTGGTCGGCGCGGTGTTCCTGGTGTGGACGGACGCGCTCGCGCGGGTCGCGTTCGCGCCGCAGGAGGTGCCCGTCGGCGTGTTCACGGCCCTGCTCGGCGTGCCGCTGTTCCTGCTCGTGCTGCGCAGGCGGGGGGAGCTGTGAGGATCACCGCCGAGGGGCTCGGCTGGTCCGTGGGCGGCAAGGCGGTCGTCACGGACGTCGGCCTGGACGTCGCGCCGGGCGAGACGGTCGGCCTGATCGGGCCCAACGGCTCGGGCAAGTCCTCGCTGCTCCGCTGCCTCGCCGGGCTGCGCACCCCCACGGCGGGCGTCGTCTCGTACGACGCAGAGCCGATACGCGGCTGGAGCCCGCGCCGGATCGCGCGGCACGTCGCCTTCGTGGAGCAGGCCGCCGACACCGACAGCGAGCTGCGCGTCGCCGACGTGGTCGGCCTCGGCCGCACCCCGTTCGGCGACCGGTGGCGCGGCTTCGGCGCGGCCGACCGGGCCGTCGTCGACGCGGCGCTCGCCCGGCTCGGCCTGACCCGGCTGCGCGACCGCGCCTGGAAGGCCCTGTCGGGCGGCGAGCGCCAGCGCGCCCACATCGCCCGCGCCCTCGCCCAGCAGCCGTACGCGATCCTCCTGGACGAGCCGACCAACCACCTCGACGTGAAGCACCAGTTGGAACTCCTTGGCCTGCTCGCCGCCACCGACCAGACCGTCCTGGTCGCGCTGCACGACCTCTCGCTCGCCGCCCGCTACTGCGACCGCCTGCTGCTCCTGCACGGCGGCCGCCTCGTCGCCTCGGGCCCGCCCGCGGACGTCCTGACGCCCGCGCTGCTCGCCGAGGTCTTCGAGGTCGACGCCGAGACCGGGCCCGACGCGCTCGGCCACCTCTCGGTCAGCTACCGCGGGGTCAGCCACCGCGAGGTCAGCCACCGCGGGGGCGCGGCCCCCGCCACCTCACTCCCACGGAAGGACAGTTGATGGATCCCACGACCACCGGACCCGACCTGCTGCGGCAGCTGCCGCCGCCCCTGCCCGCCGAGCGGATCATCGCCCTCAACCAGCCGAAGGCCGATCTGCACACCACGCGCACGTACGCGTGGAACGGCTGGACCTTCGACGTGCCGCCCGGCGTCTTCCTGCCCGGTTGGACCAGTCAGTTGATCCATGAGCGGCTGCTCGACGGGCGCATCGAGACGCGTGGCCTGAGCTACGGCGCGATGGGCGCGGGGCTCGGCGTGGAGGCCGTCGCCGCCGGGGTGCGCGGCGCCCGCGAGATCTACGCGATGGACGTGCACGCCGAGAGCGTCGCCACCGCCGCCCGGCACTACGCCCGCCTGGTCGGCGACCGCGACGGCACCGCGTTCCTGCCCGCCGCGGGCGACCTGTTCGACGGCGTGCCCGCCGGTGCGCGGCTCGACGTCGTCACCTTCAACCCGCCCGCGGTCAGCCAGGCGGTGAGCGACGACCCCGACGTCGTACGCAACACCTGCGTGGGCGCGCCGCTGCTCGCGCGGTTCTTCGCGCAGCTCGCCGAGCGGGAGCTGCTCGCCCCGGACGGCGCGGTGTACGTGATCGTGTCGAACACCGCGGACCTGCGCACCATCGTGCGGGACGCGCAGGAGCGGGGCTTCACGCCGCGCGTCGAGTACGTCCGCGACTGGCGCGACGGCGTCCTCACCTTCCTCTTCCAGTTCACCCGCGAGGTCCGGTCGGCCCGCGCACTCCGGTCCACCCGTGGAGGCCAGGCATGAAGAACGTCGACGAGCTCCTGAACGCCGCCCTCACGGGGGAACTCGGCCCCGACCCCGCCGAATTGACGGCCACCAGCGTGTTCTGGATCCACCACGGCACGCGCCTCGCCGGGGGCGATGTCACCTACCTCAACCAGTACGTGCTCGTGCGCGTCGGCGGAGCCTTCGGCGGCTGCGCCTTCGAGGCGGGCGAGATCGACCCGGGCATCTGCCGGGAGGCGTCGGGCAGTTCCCTCGCCGCCCTCCTCAAGGAGGCGCCGACGCCGCTGCGGATGGCCGCGCTCGACGCCTATCTGGCCGCCGTCCGGCCGCACCGCGACGCCGTCGGCGCCGAGCCGGTGACGCTGCCCGCCGGACCGCCCGAGGTGCGGGCGGTCGCGCGGGACACGGCCATCGCGGGCCTGCTCGACATCGACAAGGGCGCCAAGGTCGCCCTGATCGGCGTCGTCAACCCACTCGTCGCGGCCATCCGCGAGCGCGGCGGCGAGCCGCTGCCCTGCGACTTCAACCTGCGCACGACGCAGTGGGGCGACCCGGTGAGCCGCGACATGCACGAGGTGCTCGACGCCGCCGACGCCGTCGTCGCCACCGGCATGACGCTCAGCAACGGCAGCTTCGACACCATCCTCGGGCGCTGTCGCGAGCGGGGCGTGCCGCTCGTCGTGTACGCGCAGTCGGGCAGCGCGGTCGCGCGTGCCTTCCTCGGCGCGGGCGTGACGGCCCTGTCCGCGGAGCCGTTCCCGTTCTCGCAGTTCAGCGCCGAGCCGACGGCCCTGTACCGGTACCGGGCCGCGCCCGGAACGCGAGGCGGGGCGTGAGCGCGGAGCAGGGCACCGGCGCCGGCATCGGCACGGGCACCGGCACGGGCACCGGCCACGCGGCCTGTCACCACGGCGAGATCCTCCAGGGCGTGTTCCTCGACGAGCGCGGGCGGCGGCGCGCCGGACTGGTCACGCTGCCGCTCGCCGGGCTCGGCACCCGGGCACGGTTCGTGCGCCGCCCCGGGACCGAGGACGTCACGGTGGTCCCCGCCGACCGCACCAAGGCGCTGCGCGCCGCCACGTACGCGATGGCCGAGTGCGCGACCCGCTGCCAAGTACCGCTGTGCGGCGGCGAGCTGCGCCTCTTCGGGTCCATACCGGTGGGCCTCGGCATGGGGTCGTCCAGCAGTGACGTGATCGCGGCGGTGCGGGCGGTCGCCGACGCGTTCGGGGCCCGGCTCGACGCGGGGACCGTGGCGCGGCTCGCGGTGCGCGCCGAGCGGGCCTCGGACCCGCTGATGCTGGACGGCCGCCCCCTGCTGTTCGCGCAGCGCGAGGGCCGTGTCCTGGAGGAGTTCGGCGCCGCCCTGCCGCCCGCCGTCGTCGTCGGCTGCACGCTCGGCGGCGGGCGGCCCGTGGACACCCTGGCGCTCCCGGCCCAGGCCCACGACGACGCGGACGTCCACGCCTACGAGCGCCTGCGGGACCTGCTGCGCCGCGCCGTCACCACCGGGGACCCCGTCCTGCTCGGCCATGTGGCGACCGAGAGCGCGCGGCGCCGCCAGCGCGTCCTGGCGCACGAGGAGTTCGACGTCCTCACGGACATCGCGGGCCGGGCCGGCGCGGTCGGCGTGCAGATCGCGCACAGCGGCAACGTGGCGGGCCTGCTGTTCGACCCGGCCGCGCCGGGGCTGCGCGGGCGCGTCGCCTGCTGCACGCGGGCCCTCGACGCCGCCGGGCTGCCCACGACGTACACCTTCCACACCCACCACCCCTCCCACCTTCCCCACCCCCTTCAGTACGAGGAGCCCCCGCATGGACGACCACATCGCGGAAGCGATCGGCCGGCCCGATCTGATACGCGTCGACGACCGGCTCATCTGCCTGCGCTTTGAGACCATGAAGGTGGTCTCGGCCCTCGCGGCCGTGCGCCATCTGCTCGACACGGGCGCGGTCCGCCGCGGCGACACCCTCCTCGACAGCTCCAGCGGCATCTACGCGTACGCGCTCGCCCTCGCCTGCCACCGCCACGGCATGCGCTGCCACATCGTCGGCTCCACCACCGTCGACCACACCCTGCGCACCCAACTGGCGGTGCTCGGCGCCACGTTGGAGCAGATGCCGTCGAGCGCCGACCTGAAGCTCGACCAGAAGCGCCGCGTCGAGCGCGTCCACGAGATCCTGCGCGAGCACCCCGAGTACCACTGGATGCGGCAGTACCACGACGACATCCACTACCTCGGCTACCGGGCCGTCGCCGACCGGGTGCGCACGGCGGCGGGCGCCGGGCCGCTGACCCTCGTCGGCGGCGTCGGCTCGGGCGCGTCCACCGGCGCCCTGGCCCGCTACCTGCGCGCCGACGCCCCGGACCCGGTGGGGCTCGTCGGCGTGCAGCCCTTCGGCAGCGTCACGTTCGGCAGCGAGCACGTGGCCGACCCGGAGATCATCATCGCCGGGATCGGCAGCTCCATCCCGTTCGCCAACGTCTCCCACGCCGCGTACGACACCGTGCACTGGCTGTCGTTCGACACGGCCCTGGCCGGCAGCGTCGACCTGCTGCGCCGCCACGCGGTGTTCGCGGGCCTGTCCACCGGCGCGGCCTACGCCGCCGCCCGCTGGGAGCACGACCGGGCGCCGGGCTCCACGACCGTGTTCATCGCCGCCGACACCGGACACCGGTACGTGGACACGGTGTTCGCCCGCCACCAGGAGGCCGCGGACCTCACCGGCCTCGCGCCGCGCACGGTGACGGCACTGGACCAGCTGGCGCTGCCGTGGGCGCGGATGGAGTGGAACGGGGCGGGCGCGCCCGCGGGAACAGGGGCTGCGGACGAGGCGTTGCGGACGACGTAGAGATCATCGGGGCGAGGGGCAGGCGGGGGCGTGGTGGCGGGCGGCGAGGCGGAGCGGCGGGGCGACGACCGCGCGGCCGACGGCACGGCCTTCGCCGTCGACGCGGTGCGGCGGCTCGTCGCCGTGGACGCCACGCGCGGGGCGGAGGCCGCCGTGCCGCTCGTGCGCGCGGTCCTCGCCCGCGCCCCCGGCGCCCCGCGCGGCGCGGACAGCGACCGGCTCGCGGCCCTCGCCGAGCTGTACGAGGTGGCCGGCTGGATCCTCTTCGACGCCGGGAGGCACCGCGCGGCCCACTACCTCAACGCCCGGGCCCTGGCCCTCGCCGAGCGGGCGGGCGACCGCTGGACGGCGCGGCTCACGCTCCTGAACGACAGCATGCTCCTGGCCCACACCGGCCGCCCACGGGCCGCGCTCGACGCCGCCGCCCGCGCACGCGGCCCGCGACCGCTGCCGCCGCGCGTCGCCGGGCTCGTCCTGATCCGCGAGGCCCACGCGACCGCGATGCTCGGCGCGCGGCGCGCGCCGGTCGACCTGATGGCGCGGGCCCGGAGCCTGTTCCTCGACGGCGTGTCCGCGGACGACCCGCCGTGGGCGTGGTGGCTGGACGAGGAGGAGCTGCGCGGCCACCACGGCTGGGTGCACGCAAGGACCGGCGACTGGGAGCGGGCCATCCCCCTCCTCCACGAGGCGGCGACCGCGCCGGGGCCCTCCTACCGGGCCCTGTTCACCGCCCAGTTGCTCGCCGCCTTCGCCGGGGCGGGGGCGTGGCGCGACGCGGAGCTGCTCGCGGCGCAGCTGGCGGCGCGGGCCCCGGTCTCCGCGCGCACCGCCGAGGTGCTGCGGGCGACCGCGCTGCGGCTGCTGCGCACGCCGGGGTCCACGCGGGACGCGCCCGGCCCCACGCGGGACGCGGCGGCGCACCTGCTGGAGTCGCTGCCCGCTAGGCCACCGGACCCGGACCGTCGGCGTCGTCGGCGTCGTCGGCGTCGTCGGCGTCGTCGTCCATGAGCCCCAGGTCCGGCGGGACCAGCGTGGTCGACTCCACCAGGCCCCTGAGCAGGTTGTGCAGCAGGCTGTTGTCGGACGGGCGGCCCGCCGACGTGTCGTGGAGCAGCGGGTAGGGGAAGCCGCTCTCGTGCAGGCGGCGGCGCACGGACTCGACGCGGTACTCGATCCTGCGCTCCCCCCAGTGGCCGTCGGGCCGCAGATAGGCCAGCTGCTTCGCCGCCCGCAGATACGTCAGGGGGCGCGGGCTCTCCTCGTACAGCAGGTACTCCTGGCCGAGGACGACGAGCAGCAGGCGTTCGTCGTCGTCGAGGGACCAGCGCTTGGGCGGCACGGTGTCCGCGCGGCGGCGCGTGACGATGCCCTGGTCGTCGTGGCCGGAGACGTACAGCTCGACGAGGTGCTCGCGGTAGCCCGAGCCGCGCACGAACAGCGGCGTGTAGCCGGTGGCGAGCGGCATCGGCTCCGTGCTGGCGTGCATCATCCGCCCGCGCGGCAGGCGCAGGAGCTGCTGTCCGGTGTTGCGCAGCCACCAGCTCCGGTCGTGGAAGGTCAGCTCGCCGTGCCTGCGGCTCACCATCAGGTCGTGCTCGCCCACGCCGAGGTCGACGTCCGGCTCCTCGCCGCGCCCGAACCGGACGACGGCGCCGGGGCGCGGCGGCACCCTGATGTCGCCGGTGACCGTGCGCGCGTGCAGGGTGCCGGGGCTTGCGTACGGGACACCTCGCGCGAGGCTGGCTGCGCTGCTCATGATTCGGCCTCCTCGTCGGCCGCGCTGGGACCCCCAAGTCTGGTCCCGAGGGCACGGGACCCGTCCCGGTCGCCCTGCTCTACAACCGCGTTGACCCTGGTCGGACGACCGGGACGACGGCTCCGTGCCGGGGAGGGAGCCGTCGTCCACGGCCTCGTCGGCCACGGCCCCGTCGTCCCGCCTCACCCGGCCCCGGCCCGCCGCACCGCGGCCGCCGCGAACCGTGTGGCCAGGCGGCGCAGGCGGTCCGGGGACGGGTCGCCCTTGACGGTGACGTTCAGGGTCTCGACCGCCTTGTCGCCTCGCGCGTCGGTGTACGTGCGGTGGACGACCCGGACCAGGCAGGTGCGGGGGCCCTCGGCGTCCGGCTCCACGACGGCGCGCCTGCCGTCGACGCGGGTGAGCGTGCCGTCGTCGGCCGTCGGCGGCTGGCCGCGGTCGAACCGCACCTCGAGGGACAGGTCGCCGGTGGTGCTCTCCCACTCGCAGTCCCACGCGCCGAAGTGGACGTCCGGGTCGCGGGCGTCGATGCCGGGGATCGCCTCCAGCGTCTTCGCGTCGAGGAGCGCGCAGGCGTCCTGCCGTACGAGGGAGCCCGCGGGCGGTGCCGGACGGCGGGCGATCGGGCCCCGGTTGAGCGTCTCGACGGCCCTCTCGGCGGCGGCGTCGGCCATGGCGCACAGCGGCGCGTCGCCCTCGTCCTGCTGCACGGCGACGGAGATGTCCACGCCGGGATCGTCGGCGGGCAGCAGCGTACGGACGCAGACGTCGCTGTCGTCGGCCTCCTTCACCAGGGCGACCCTCCCCACGGTCCGGTACGGCGCGGGCTCCTCCGGCGCCCCGCCGGTGTCGAAGTGGATCTCGACGTCCACGTCGTCGCCCTCGCCGGTGTCCACGATGACGTCGCACCGGTCGAAGTTGCCGTAGTCCCGGTCGAGTTGGGCGTCGCCGAACCGTTTGAGCGCGGCGGGGTCGGCGAGCGCGCACGGGTCGGCGGTGCGGTGCTCGCCGACGCGGGACCCGGCCGTGCCGCCGCCGCGGCCGTCGTCGGACCCGCCGTCCGGCCAGAGCTCGGGAGCGAGCAGGGCCGCGGCCAGCGTGACGGCGGCGACCCCGACGGCGACGATCAACTGCCGTGATCTGCCCGGGTGCACGCCCCTGCCGTGGGGGCCCGCGCCGCTGTCCGGGCCCGCGCCGTCGCCGTCGTCCCCGCCCCGCTGCGGCGGCAGCCGGTCCTGGGGGCCCGCGGCCCGCTCGAACAGGCGCCGGGCCTCGGCCGCGGTGGGCCGGTTCTTGGCGGTGGCGTCGAGCATCGCGGGGAGGATCCCGGCGAGCGGCCCGAGGCCGGGGCCGAGTGCGGTCTCGCCGCGCTCGGCCTGCCGGTCCGCGACGAACGCGTCGACGCCCTCGCCCGCGTGGGGGCGCGGGGGCGCACCGGTGACCAGGGTGTGCACGAGGGCGGCGAGGGAGAACACGTCCGACGCCGGTTCCGGGTGCCCGCGCACCACCTCGGGGGCGGCGTAGTCGGGCGTGTAGCTGTGCCGGGCGGGCGGCGGCGTGATGGTCTCCTTGCCGCCGACGCGGTAGGCGGCGCCGAAGTCGGCGAGTTTGGCGAGGCCTTCGGCGGTGGCGACGACGTTGCCCGGCTTGACGTCGCCGTGCACGACTCCCTCGGCGTGCAGCGCGGCGAGGGCGGCCGCGATGTGGACGCCGACCCGCGCGGCCCGCTCCGGCGACAGCGGCGGCCGGTCGACGAGGCTGCCCCCGGACACGTACTCCATGACCAGCCAGGAGCCGTAGCGGCGGCGCAGCCACGCGAGGGGGCCCTCGGGCAGCGTGAGCACGTCGTGCAGCGTGACGACGTGCGGATGGCTGAACCGGGCGAGCGCGCGGGCCTCGGCTTCGAGCCGGTCGAACTCCAGGCGGTCGGACCTGCTGGTGCCGCGGCCCGTCGTCCGCAGGCGCTTGAGGATCACCTCCCGCGGCAGCCGCAGGTCGCGGGCGATCCACACCTCGCCCATGCTCCCTTGGAGGGGGCCCCGCACCAGACGGTAGCGCCCACCGACGGTCGTGCCCCGGCGCACACCAGCTCCCCTCGCCGCGGTCCGGAACCCCGCTGCCTGCCACGTGCTCAACGAACCTACTGGCTGCGGTGAGCGCCCCACAGGTCCTTCACGGGATGTCCGCGCACTGCCCCCGATGGTCGAAGGCGATCAGCGGGTCACCGGTCAGGGGGTGGCCGACAACGGCCGCCCGTACGCCGAACACCTCCTCAAGGAGCGCCGGTTGGAGGACCTCGCGCGGTGGCCCGGAGGCGACCACGGAGCCCTCGTGCAGGACGTGCAGGCGGTCGCAGACGGATGCGGCCGCGTTGAGGTCGTGCAGGGACACGAGGGTCGTGCGCCCCTTGCCGCGCAGCAGGGACAGCAGCTCCACCTGGTGGCGGATGTCGAGGTGGTTCGTCGGCTCGTCGAGGACCAGGACGTCCGGGGCCTGCGCGAACGCGCGGGCCAGCAGGACGCGTTGGCGCTCGCCGCCGGACAGGGCCGTGAAGCGCCGCCCGGCCTGCCCGGCCATGCCGACCTCGGCCAGGGCCCGCGCGACGGTCTCCCGGTCGGCGTCGTCGTCCCCGGCGAACGCCCGCTTGTACGGCGTACGCCCCATCGCGACGACCTCGTGCACGGTCAGCTCGACGTCGGTGCCACGCTCCTGCGGGAGCGCGGCCACGTGCCGGGCCGCCTGGACGGGGGTCAGCTCGCGGATGTCGGTGCCGGAGAGCAGGACGCGGCCCGCGGCGGGGCGCAGATGGCGGTAGACGGTGCGCAGGAGCGTGGACTTGCCGCTGCCGTTGGGTCCCACGAGCCCGGTGATCTCGCCGTCGGCGGCGACGAGGTGGGCGCCGGACACGACGGTGCGGCCCGCGTACGCGACGCTGAGGTCCTCGATGTCGATCCTCACGTACCGCTCCTCAACTTCCGTTCCGCAGGCGCCGGTCGAGCAGATACAGCAGTGCCGGGGCGCCGATGAGCGAGGTGACGACGCCGACGGGCAGCTCCTGGGTGTCCATGGCGGTGCGGCAGACGATGTCGACGACCACCATGAGCAGCGCACCGGCGAGCGCGGACAGCGGGAGCAGCCTGCGGTGGTCGTCGCCCGCGAGGAGGCGGCAGGTGTGCGGCACCATCAGGCCGACGAAGCCGATCGCGCCGGACACGGCCACGAGGATCCCGGTGAGGACGCTGGTCACGACGAACAGCTCGCGCCGCAGGCGGCCGACGTCGACGCCGAGCCCGGCCGCCGTCTCGTCGCCCATGAGCAGGGCGTTGAGGCCCCGGGCGCGCGCCTGGAGCAGGACGAGGGCCAGCGGCACGGCCACGGCGGGCGCGGCGAGCTGCTGCCAGGTCGCCCCGCTGAGGCTGCCCATGAGCCAGAACAGGACGCTGTGGGTCTGCTGTTCGTCGCCCGCCTGCAGCACCAGATAGCTGGTGAACCCGGACAGGAACTGTCCGATCGCCACACCCGCGAGGACGAGCCGCAGCGGCGCGAACCCGCCGCCGCGCCGCGCCACCGCCCACACCAGCGCGAACGTCACGAGCGCGCCGGTGAACGCCGCCCCGGACAGGCCGAGCCCGAGCGCGCCGCCCGCCCCGACGCCGAGCACGATCGCGGCGACCGCGCCGAGCGAGGCGCCGTTGGAGATGCCGAGCAGATAGGGATCGGCGAGCGGGTTGCGTACGAGCGCCTGCGTGGCCGTGCCGACGAGGCCGAGCCCGGCGCCGACGAGCGCGGCGAGCAGGGCGCGGGGCACCCGCAGCTGCCACACGATCAGGTCGCTCGTGCCGGGCCGCGGGGCCTCCCCGGTCAGCCGGCGCCCGACGACGCCCCACACCTCGCCGGGCGGGATGGACGTCGAACCCCAGGACACGGCGGCGGTGAGCGCCCCGAGCAGCGCCACGCCGAGGACCGCGGCGAGCACCCCGGCAGGCAGCACCCGTCCCTCGCCGCCGTCGGTCGCCTTGCGGCGGAGCGGGTTCAGCGTCGACGCCACGCCTAGCGGACCTTGCCGGGGTGGACGGTCCGGGCGATCTCCCGCACCGTGTCGGCGTTCGTCACGCCCGCGATGGTGGTCCGCTCGGACCCGATGCGCAGGAAGTGCCCGCGCTTGACGGCGTCGAGTCCCTTGGTGGCCGGATTGCTCTCCAGCCACTTCCGCGCCTCGTCGAAGGCCTTGTCGTTCGCGGCGGCGCTGCCCCGGTTGCGCACGCCGAGCTGGATCCAGTCCGGGTTCTTGGCGATGACGTCCTCCCAGCCGACCTGCTTGAAGGTGCCGTCGCAGTCCCCGAAGACGTTGCGGGCCCCGGCGAGGGTGATCACGGCGTGGGCGACCTGGCGGTTGCAGACGACGGTGGGCTGCTTGGTCCCCGCGTCGTAGTCGAAGAAGAAGTACGTGGGCCGCTTCCGCTCGGGGATGCCGCGCACCGCCTTCTGGACGGCGGCCACCTTCTTGCGCATGCCCGTGACGAGTTCCTTCGCGGTGTCGCCGTTGCCGGTGACCGCGCCGAGCGTGGTGATGTCGCCCTCGACGGCCGACAGGTCGGTCACCGGGCTCTTCCGGTCGGCGGCGCAGGCGGTGGACTTCAGGGACACGCGCTTCATGCCGACGGCCCGGTACTCCTCCGCCGTCGGGACGTCCCCCATCCCGCCGCCCTTGCCCATGCCGCCCATCGAGCCGAAGGTGTCGACGTAGAGCCCGGCGCCGGAGCCGAGCAGCTTCTCCTTGGGGATCACGCTCCGGCTGAGCACCTTCACGTCGTCCGCCCGCGCGCCGAGCGCCCCGGGCAGCGTGCCCTTGCCCGGCGGGAACCCGGTGCCGATGACCTGGTCGCCCGCGCCGAGCCTGAGCAGCAGCTCCAGGCTCGCGGCGTTGCTGGTGACGATCTTCTCGGGCGCCTTGGAGAAGGTGGTCCTGCCCCCCGCACAGTCGGTGACGGTCACCGGAAACCCGCCGCCCGCGGCCTTCCCGCCGCCGTCCGTCCCACCGCCCCCGCTCCCACAGCCCACCGCGACGAGCCCGAGCACCACACCCACCGCACCGAACCGCAGACGACCACGCATGACAACGCTCCACATCCCACTCACACAGGGGCGGACCGTCGCCACCCGGTCCGGTAGTCGCACCGAGCCCCCGCCGAGTTCCCGCGCACTGGATCACACGGGACGACACCGGGGATGGATAGCCGTCGCAGCCGTCATCCTCGTCTTTCGACCGCCGCCCAGGTCCGATCGGCGACGGTCCCGGTGATCAACGCTGCGACGGCGGCGACGTACCACGGGAGGTCGAGGACCAGGCACGGGACGACCGCGAGGGCCAGCGCGATCAGATTGAGCCACCAGGGTGTGCGCAGGACGACGGGAGATCCTTCGCGGCGGTTTCCTGCTGGCACTTCTTCTTGCTCACCTTGCTCGGCTTCCCGTTGCCGGGAAGGGTCTTGGGCTGGTAGCGGCTCTTCGGGCCGGACCTCTCGGGCTGCTCCCCGACCGCAAACGACGGCGGCCCCAGCGGGTCAGGCCCGCTGGGGCCGCCGTGCGATCACCTCGCGCCCAGGGCAGGTGTCACGTTTCTGCACCTGCGCCGCGCAGTGGGGCGGGTGGGACTCGAACCCACGGCCGACGGATTATGAGTCCGCTGCTCTAACCGGCTGAGCTACCGCCCCCAACGGCGCGTCGCGCACATTTGTGCGCGCCGTCTGCCGCAGCATAGCCGCTCATACGATCTCCTGCTCCGAGTGGTCGGCTACGCACGACCATGAGGACTGCGCTGCGGCCCGTGCGGTTCCACCAGCGGCTAATCAGATGTGTACGAGGGATCGTTGGGCGCACGCGCGAGGACCCCCGGGCGCCTCGACGGCGGCCCGGGGGTCCTCGTGTACAGCTCTCCCGACTGGACTCGAACCAGTAACCTGCCGGTTAACAGCCGGCTGCTCTGCCAATTGAGCTACAGGGGAATGACTCTTGGTGACGGAGTCACTGCAACAATGTCACCTACCTGGGGATTCCCGGGCGGCGTGCGTTCGCTGCGACACATACATTAGCGCAAGCAGGGGGGTGCTCCGCCAATCGGTATCCCCAGGCGACCGACGTCGGCAGTCGAGGCAAGGGAAGGGTGGCCGTCATGCGCTACCGGCTCACATTCGTGGCAGGACTGGTTCTCGGGTACGTACTCGGGACGCGGGCCGGACGCGAGCGCTACGAGCAGCTGAAGAAGACCGTCCGCGAGATCTCCCAGAACCCCGCCGTCCGCAACACCGTCGAGTCCGCGGCCCAGCAGGGCCGTGACGTGGCGGGCAAGGCGTTCCACTCGGTGTCCGAGAAGGTCGGCGACCGGATGCCGGACTCCGTGGCCGACCGGGTGCGGTCGCTGCGCGAGCGGGGGCAGGGCGAGGCCGAGGACGACTGGGGCACCAGCAACACCTAGCGCGTTCAGGAGATCGGGAGGGCAGGATCCGCGGGTCGGGGTACCGGCCCCGAACGCCCCGGGCTGGGACTTTCCGCCCGGGGCGGACGTCTGTGCGGGGCATCCCCCCGGGTGCGGCAGAATCCTCGGCATGGGGATAGTCGCGGGGTTGGACAGTTCGCCCGATTTCACACGCATCGTGGTCTGTGACGCCGACACGGGCGCCGTACTCAGGCAGGGGTACGCCCCGCATCCACTGGAGAATCCCGAGGGCGGGCGTCCCACGGACGTCGACCCGCAGGCCTGGCTGCTCTCCCTCGGCGAGGCCGCCGGCGGCGGGCTGCTCGAAGGGGTGCAGGCCATCGGGGTGTGCGCGCAGCAGCACGCCCTCGTACCGCTCGACACGCAGGGCGCGACCGTGCGGCCCGCGCTCGTCGGCAACAATCCGCGCGCCCAGGTCGCCGCGGCCGACCTCGTGGACGGGCTCGGCGGGCGGCAGGCGTGGGCGCAGGCCGTGGGGTGCGTGCCGCAGGCGGCGTCGCCGGTGACGAAGCTGCGCTGGCTGGCCAAGCACGAGCCGGAGTCCGCGCGCCACGTGGGGATGCTCATGCAGGCCCACGACTGGCTCGTATGGCAGCTCCTCGGGCGGCCCGCGCGGCGGACCACCGACCGCGGCGGCGCCTCCGGGACCGGCTACTGGTCGGCGGCGACCGGCGCGTACCGGCCGGATCTGGTGGAGCTCGCGCTCGGGCACCAGGCGATGCTGCCGGAGGTCATCGGGCCCGCGGACGCCGCCGGTACGACGCCCGAAGGGCTGCTCATCTCCGCGGGTACGGGCGAGACGCAGGCGGCGGCCTTCGGGCTCGGGGTGCGGCAGGGCGACGCGGTCGTCTCGCTCGGCGCCTCCGGTTCCGTGATGGCCGTGCACCACGAGGCGCTCGTCGATCCGACGGGCACCATCACCTCGCTGGCCGACGCGACCGGGATGCATCTGCCGGTCGTGCATACGCTCAATGCCGTACGGGTGCTGCGCGGCACGGCCGAGATGCTGGGGCTCCCGGACCTCGAAGCGCTCTCGGACCTCGCCCTGAAGTCCACGCCCGGCGCCCACGGCCTCGCGCTGCTGCCCTATCTGGAGGGCGAGAAGACGCCGAACCTGCCGCACGCCGCGGGCACCCTGACCGGCCTCCGGCGCGAGTCGATGAAGCCCGAGCACCTGGCGCGGGCCGCCTTCGAGGGCATGCTGTGCGGGCTCGGGGACGCCCTGGACGTGCTGCGCGGGCGCGGGGTCGAGGTGCGCCGGGTGTTCCTGCTCGGTCCTGCCGCGGACCTTCCGGCCGTGCGGGCGATCGCGCCGATGCTCTTCGGCACGCAGGTCGTGGTCGTGCAGCCCGCGGACTACGCCGCGATCGGCGCCGCACGGCAGGCCGCCTGGGCGCTGACCGGCCAGCTCCCCCAGTGGCAGGGCGCGGTCACGCAGGTCTTCGAGCCCGGCGAGGAGCTGCCGGTCGGGCAGGCGGTGCGGCAGCAGTACGTGACCGTGCGGGAGCAGGCGCACCCGGGGGCGTTCGGCGGGGCGCCGGTCGGCTGACGCCTCCGTCGCCGCCGCGGATTTTCGGAATCCCTGGTTCCGGGCAATTGCCCCGGAACCAGGGATTCCGGCGCTCTGCGTGAGGGCACGGAAACATTGAGTGCACCCACTTCTTGACCGGGATCAATTTTTGACTCGATCATGGGTTAATTCGTTGCACGCTCGGGGGTCCGGTACCGCAGGATGGTGGGCGGCCTTTCCCGCCCCACCCCCACACACGCGACATCACTGCGCGACATCCCAAGACGTACCGCGACTTCTGCCGAGAGTTGAGCGTGCTCATACGACTCCTGCGGACCCATCTGGATCCGTACAAGAAACCCATCGCCGTGCTGGTGCTGCTGCAGTTCCTGCAGACCTGCGCCTCGCTCTATCTGCCCACCCTCAACGCCGACATCATCGACAACGGTGTCGTGAAGGGCGACACCGGCTACATCCTGTCGTTCGGTGCCCTCATGCTCGCCGTGACCGTGGCCCAGATGGTGTGCAACATCGGCGCCGTCCACTACGGCGCCCGCACCGCGGCCGCGGTCGGCCGGGACGTGCGGGCCGCCGTCTTCGACCGGGTGCAGTCCTTCTCCGGACGTGAGATGGGGCAGTTCGGGGCGCCGACCCTGATCACCCGCACCACCAACGACGTCCAGCAGGTGCAGACCCTCGTCCTGATGGCGTTCACGCTGATGGTGACCGCGCCGATCATGTGCGTCGGCGGCATCGTCATGGCGCTCGGCCTCGACGTGCCGCTGTCGAGCGTGCTGCTCGCCGTCGTGCCGGTGCTCGGCATCAGCGTCAGCCTGATCGTGCGGCGCCTGCGCCCGCTGTTCCGCACCATGCAGGAGCGCCTGGACACGGTGAACCGCGTGCTGCGCGAGCAGATCACCGGCAACCGCGTCATCCGCGCCTTCGTCCGCGACTCCTACGAGAAGGAGCGCTTCCGGGGCGCCAACACCCGCCTGACCGACGTCTCGCTCGGCACCGGGCGGCACCTCGCGCTGATGTTCCCGATCGTCATGACGGTCGTGAACCTGTCGTCGATCGCCGTCGTCTGGTTCGGCGCGCACCGCATCGACAGCGGCGCCATGGAGATCGGCGCGCTCACCGCCTTCCTCGCGTACCTCATGCAGATCGTGATGTCCGTGATGATGGCCACCTTCATGTTCATGATGATTCCGCGGGCCGAGGTGTGCGCCGAGCGCATCCAGGAGGTCCTGGACACCGACACGAGCGTCGCCCCGCCCGCCGAGCCGGTGCGCAAGCTGCTCGGCCACGGCCACCTGGAGCTGCGCGGCGCCGGATTCCGCTACCCCGGCGCCGAGGAGCCGGTGCTCAAGGGCATCGACCTGGACGCCCGCCCCGGCGAGATCACCGCCGTGATCGGCTCGACCGGCAGCGGCAAGTCGACGCTCCTCAGCCTCGTACCGCGCCTGATGGACACCACCGAGGGCGAGGTGCGCGTGGGCGGCGTCGACGTGGGCACCGTCGAACCCGCGCTCCTCGCGCGGACCGTGGGCCTGGTGCCGCAGAAGCCGTATCTGTTCGCCGGGACCGTGGCGAGCAATCTGCGGTACGGCAATCCGGACGCCACGGACGACGAGCTGTGGCACGCCCTGGAGGTCGCGCAGGCCAAGGACTTCGTCCAGGCCCTGGAACAGGGTCTTGACGCGCCCATCGCGCAGGGCGGTTCGAACGTGTCCGGCGGGCAGCGACAGCGGCTCTCCATCGCGCGCACCCTCGTCCAGCGCCCGGAGATCTACCTCTTCGACGACTCCTTCTCGGCGCTCGACTACGCCACCGACGCCGCCCTGCGGTCCGCGCTCGCCCGCGAGACCCGCGAGGCGACCGTCGTCATCGTCGCCCAGCGCGTGTCGACGATCCGCGACGCCGACCGCATCGTCGTCCTCGACGAGGGCCGGGTCGTCGGCACCGGACGCCACCACGAGCTGATGGCCGACAACGAAACGTACCGGGAGATCGTCCTCTCCCAGCTCACGGAAGCGGAGGCCGCGTAATGCCCCCTGGTGGTCTCGGCGGACCGATGATGGGTCCCGACTCCCGGTCCATGGACTTCAAGGGCTCGGGGAAGCGCCTGCTCGCGCAGTTCCGCGCGGAGCGCACCACGATGTACGGGATGCTCGCGGCCGTGGTCCTGAGCGTCGCCCTGTCCGTGCTCGGCCCGAAGATCCTGGGCCACGCCACCGACCTGGTGTTCGCGGGCATCGTCGGGCGGACCATGGACGACGGCGTGTCCAAGGACCAGGCCATCGAGCACCTGCGGGACCAGGGTGACGACGGCAGGGCCGACATGCTGTCCGGGCTCGACTTCACGCCGGGCCAGGGCATCGACTTCGGCGCGGTCGGTGAGGTGCTGCTCTTCGCCACGGCCGTGTTCCTGGTGGCGGGCCTGATGATGACGGTGGCCACGCGCCTGTCCAACCGGGCGATCAACCGGACCGTGTTCCGGCTGCGCGGCGAGGTCCAGGCGAAGATGTCGCGCCTTCCGCTGTCGTACTTCGACAAGCGGCAGCGCGGCGAGGTGCTCAGCCGGGCCACGAACGACCTGGACAACATCAACCAGACGCTCGGGCAGACGATGGGGCAGCTCATCAACTCGCTCCTGACGATCGTCGGCGTCCTCGTGATGATGTTCTGGATCTCGCCGCTGCTCGCCCTGGTGGCGCTCGTCACGGTGCCGATCTCGTTCGTCGTGGCGACGAAGGTCGGCAAGCGGTCGCAGCCGCAGTTCGTGCAGCAGTGGAAGTCCACCGGCGCGCTGAACGCGCACGTCGAGGAGATGTACACCGGGCACACCCTGGTGAAGGTGTTCGGCCGCCAGGGCGAGTCCGCGAAGGCCTTCGCCGAGCAGAACGACGCGCTGTACGAGGCGTCGTTCAAGGCGAGCTTCATCAGCGGCATCATGCAGCCGCTGATGTTCTTCGTCTCGAACCTCAACTACGTCCTCGTCGCGGTGGTCGGCGGCCTGCGGGTCGCGTCCGGCTCCCTGTCGATCGGTGACGTGCAGGCCTTCATCCAGTACTCGCGGCAGTTCTCGATGCCGCTCACGCAGGTCGCGTCCATGGCGAACCTCGTGCAGTCCGGCGTCGCGTCGGCCGAGCGGGTCTTCGAGCTCCTGGACGCCGAGGAGCAGGAGCCCGACCCCGTGCCCGGCGAGCGCCCCGCGGACCTGCGCGGACGCGTCGAGATGGAGCACGTCTCGTTCCGCTACGACCAGGACAAGCCGCTCATCGAGGACCTGTCCCTCGTGGTGGAGCCGGGCCACACCGTCGCCATCGTCGGCCCGACCGGCGCGGGCAAGACGACGCTCGTGAACCTGCTCATGCGGTTCTACGAGGTCACCGGCGGGCGCATCGCGCTCGACGGCGTCGACGTGGCGAAGATGTCCCGCGACGAACTGCGCGGCGGCATCGGCATGGTCCTCCAGGACACCTGGCTGTTCGGCGGCACCATCGCGGACAACATCGCGTACGGGGCGGCCAAGGACGTCACGCGCGCGCAGATCGAGGAGGCCGCGCGTGCCGCGCACGCCGACCGGTTCATCCGGACCCTGCCGGACGGGTACGACACCGTCATCGACGACGAGGGCACGGGGGTCAGCGCCGGCGAGAAGCAGCTGATCACCATCGCCCGGGCGTTCCTGTCCGACCCGGTGATCCTGGTCCTCGACGAGGCGACCAGCTCCGTGGACACCCGTACGGAAGTGCTCATTCAGAAGGCCATGGCCCGGCTTGCGCATGGTCGGACGTCGTTCGTGATTGCGCACCGGCTCTCCACGATCCGGGACGCGGACACCATCCTGGTGATGGAGGACGGGGACATCGTGGAGCAGGGGACGCATAGCGCGCTGCTGGCTGCGGGTGGGGCGTATGCGCGGCTGTACAAAGCCCAGTTCGCGGAGGCTGTGGCTCAGGTCGATTAGCGCCGTTGGGGTGCTGCGGTCTTGCGTGTGCCGGTTCGCTGTGGCTGGTCGCGCAGTTCCCCGCGCCCCTTCGGGGCACTCCCCTCGCCCTCTCAGTCCAGGTAGCCCCTGAGCTGGTCCGCGAAGGCGTGGTCTCGTAGTTTGTTGAGGGTTTTCGACTCTATCTGGCGGATGCGTTCGCGGGTCACGCCGAAGATGCGGCCGATCTCCTCCAGGGTGCGGGGCCTGCCGTCCGCGAGGCCGTAGCGCAGCTGGACGACCTTGCGTTCGCGCTCGCCGAGCGTGGAGAGCACCGCCTCCAGGTGCTCGCGGAGCAGCAGGAACGCCGCCGACTCCACGGGGCTCGTCGCGTCGCCGTCCTCGATGAGGTCGCCGAGCGCCACGTCGTCCTCCTCGCCCACGGGCGCGTGCAGCGACACCGGCTCCTGCGCGAGCCGCAGGACCTCGCTGACGCGCTCGTGGGGCAGGTCGAGGTGGGCGGCGACCTCTTCGGGCGTCGGCTCGTAGCCCCGCTCCTGGAGCATGCGGCGCTGGACGCGTACGACGCGGTTGATGAGCTCCACGACGTGCACCGGTACGCGGATCGTGCGGGCCTGGTCGGCGAGCGCGCGGGACATGGCCTGGCGGATCCACCACGTGGCGTACGTCGAGAACTTGTAGCCGCGCGCGTAGTCGAACTTCTCGACCGCCCTGATCAGGCCCAGGTTCCCCTCCTGGACCAGGTCGAGCATGGTCAGGCCGCGGCCCACGTACCGCTTCGCCACGGACACCACGAGCCGCAGGTTCGCCTCGATGAGGCGGCGCTTGGCCATCCGGCCCATGACGACCAGCTTGTCCAGGTCGAGGGCGAGCTGGGAGTCCAGGTCGGGCGTGCCCGCCAGCTTCTCCTCGGCGAACAGGCCCGCCTCGACGGCCCGCGCGAGCTCGACCTCCTCGGCCGCGGTCAGCAGGGGTATGCGGCCGATCTCGCGCAGGTACTGGCGGAACAGGTCCGACGAGGGACCGCCGGTCTCCGCCCGGCCGCGCGGGGTGGGCAGCTCGATCGTCTCGACGGTCTCCGCCTCCAGCGCCTCCGCCGGCAGCTCGGGGCGGAGCCCGCCGCGGCCCTGCGCCGGGACCGTGGCGACGACGTCCGGTTCCGCCAGGTCCTCGGGCGTGACTTTCTCGGTCTGGGTGAGGGTCTGGGTCTGCACGGGGGCGACCTCCAGGGTGATCGCTGCTGAGGGGTGTGGCAGCGCTGCGACGGGACCGGCGTCGGCGGCCTCGCCGCTGTCCGTCCCGATCACGATGTGTGGAACCGCGGAACCATCGGACCCGCATTCGCTGGCTGTGGTCCGGCCGCGCTCCGAGGACTCAGGCACCGCACCCCAGTGTGGAGTACGACACACGGCCGCCACGAGGGGCGTGCGGTGACTTTTTGAGTCCGGTCCGTAACCAGTCGGTTACCCCTTGCGGGGGTCTCACACCTCGGACGGGCCGGAAACACCCGTTACAGGGCCGCCGCTCCGCGTTCGCGCAGGGCACGGGCGTACTGCTGGAGGACCCACAACTCGTTCTGGACCGCGGTCAGTTGCTGTGGGTCGCCGCCCGCCGCCAGGCGGGTGAAGGTGCCCTGGACGTCGCGGATGCGGCGGTCGACGGCGCGGAGGCGGACGGTGACCAGCTGCTCGCCCGCGTACATCTCGTCGACCGTGCGGCGCATGATCGCTTCCACGGCGAGCTCCGTGACCATGGCGCGGACCGTGTCGTCGGGGGCCGCGTCGCGGACGCGGACCAGGTACTCCTGCGGGTCCTGGGCGCCGAGCTCGGCGCCGCCCGCCTCCAGGACGGCCTGGCGCACGGCGGCGTACGGCGCGGCCGTGAACTCGTCGACGCCGTACGCGTCGAAGGCCGGGGAGACCAACTCGGGGCGCTGCAGGGCCAGTTTGAGGAGCTCGCGCTCCGTGGCGTACACCGGGTTGCGGAGGTTGAGGGCGGGCCCTGAGGGCCCGGCGGGGGCCGGGGCGACCGGCTGGGGGCCGCGCTGCGGCGCGGGGCCCTTGCCGCCGCGGTCCCGCGCCCAGCGGGCGAGCTGCGCGACCCGCTTGACGACGAACTGCGTGTCGAGGATGCCGAGCATGCCCGCGAGCTGCACGGCGACCTCGTGCTGCGCGCCGCTGTTCTTGATGCGGGCGACGACCGGGGCGGCCTCGTCGAGGGCGGCGGCGCGGCCCGCGGGGGTCTCCAGGTCGTAGCGCGCGACGATCTGGCGCAGGGCGAACTCGAAGAGCGGCGTACGCGGTTCGACGAGGTCGGTGACGGCGGCGTCGCCCTTGGCGAGGCGCAGGTCGCAGGGGTCCATACCGTCGGGGGCGATCGCGATGTACGTCTCGGCGGCGAACTTCTGGTCGTCCTCGAAGGCGCGCAGGGCCGCCTTCTGGCCCGCCGCGTCGCCGTCGAACGTGAAGATCACGCGCGCCGAGCCGTTGTCCATGAGCAGGCGCCGGAGGATCTTGATGTGGTCGCCGCCGAAGGCCGTGCCGCAGGTCGCGATGGCCGTGGGCACGCCCGCGAGGTGGCAGGCCATGACGTCCGTGTAGCCCTCGACGACGACCGCGCGGCTGGACTTGGCGATCTCCTTCTTGGCGAGGTCGATGCCGTACAGGACCTGGGACTTCTTGTAGATCGGGGTCTCGGGCGTGTTCAGGTACTTCGGGCCGTTGTCGTCGTCGCGGAGCTTGCGGGCGCCGAAGCCGACGACCTCGCCGCCGATGTCGCGGATCGGCCACATCAGGCGGCCGCGGAAGCGGTCGATGGGGCCGCGCCTGCCCTCCTGGGAGAGGCCGGAGAGGGTCAGCTCCTTGTCCGTGAAGCCCTTGCCGCGCAGGAAGCGCGTGAGGTGGTCCCAGCCCGCCGGGCTGTAGCCCACGCCGAAGTGTGCGGCGGCGGCCTGGTCGAAGCCGCGCTCGGCGAGGAACTTCCGGCCGATCTCGGCCTCCGCGGACTCCAGCTGCGCGCTGTAGAACTCGGCGGCCGCCTTGTGCGCCTCGATCAGGCGGATGCGTTCGCCGCGCTGGTGGGAGGGGTTGTACCCGCCCTCCTCGTAACGCAGCGTGATGCCCGCCTTCGCCGCCAGGCGCTCCACCGACTCGGCGAACGTGAGGTGGTCGACCTTCATCACGAACGTGATGGTGTCGCCGCCCTCCTGGCAGCCGAAGCAGTGGAAGAGGCCCTTGCTGGGGCTGACCTGGAACGACGGTGACTTCTCGTCGTGGAAGGGGCACAGGCCCTTCAGGTTTCCGCCGCCCGCGTTGCGCAGCTGGAGGTACTCGGACACCACGGCGTCGATCGGGACCGCGTCCCGAACCGCCTTCACGTCCTCGTCATTGATCCGTCCTGCCACGCCCAGATTCTACGGCCCCTGGCGCGGGCGCCCCGAGCCCCTCGCGGGACGCCCCAGTCCCACCCCTTCCCGAAACTAGGGGCTCCGCCCCTAGGACCCCTTCTATCCGCGCTGCGCGCTCGTCCTCAAACGCCGGACGGGCT
>NZ_JBHYJH010000130.1:0-28664 GCF_042740445.1 Streptomyces sp. NPDC059003
GACCCTGGTGGCGTACGGCCGTGCGGGTGCCGTTGGACCGGCCGGGGCGAGCCATGTCGTCCCGGCCGGTCGCCGTGTCACGCGAGGCCGAGCGACCGCTTCAGGAAGTCGACCTGGAGCAGGAGCAGATTTTCGGCGACCTGCTCCTGGGGGGTCATGTGCGTGACCCCCGAGAGGGGGAGGACCTCGTGCGGGCGCCCGGCGGCGAGGAGCGCGGAGGAGAGCCTGAGGCCGTGCGCGACGACCACGTTGTCGTCGGCGAGACCGTGGATGATCATGAGCGGCCGGTGCGGCTCGGCGGGGTCGACGAGGCCGTCGTCCGCGATGAGCGAGCTGCCCCGGTACGTCTCGGGCGAGGTCCGCGGGTCGCCCAGGTACCGCTCCATGTAGTGGGTGTCGTACAGGCGCAGGTCCGTGACCGGCGCGCCGACCACCGCCG
Source organism: Streptomyces sp. NPDC059003 (assembly GCF_042740445.1). NCBI lineage: Bacteria > Bacillati > Actinomycetota > Actinomycetes > Kitasatosporales > Streptomycetaceae > Streptomyces > Streptomyces sp. NPDC059003. Next base: position 440 of record NZ_JBHYJH010000130.1, read on the forward strand.
CGTGGAAGACGTCGGGGCGGCGCAGCGCGGCAAGCGCCGAGAGGTAGCCGCCGTACGACCAGCCGCGGATCGCCACGCGCGTCAGGTCGAGCGGGAAGCGGTCGGCGAGGGAGTGGAGGGCCTCGACCTGGTCGTCGAGGGTCCGGGTCAGGTCGCCGTTGATGGACTTCTCCCAGGCGGGGGAGCGGCCCGGCGTGCCGCGCCCGTCCGCGACGACGACTGCGAAGCCCTGGTCGGCGAACCACTGGGACGTGAGGAACATGTTCCGCGCCGCGAGGACGCGCTGGGCGTGCGGACCGCCGTACGGGTCGAGCAGGACGGGGAGCGGCCCGTCGGCGGGGTCGTACCCCGTCGGAAGCAGGACGGCGCACGGAATCCGCCGCGCGCCTCCTTCGACGAGCGTCACGCGCGGGGTGAGCCCCGGCCGCTGGGCGTGTGAGGCGATGGTCGCCGTCTGCTTGCCGTCGCGCAGCACACGGACGTGTGAGCCGGAATGGTCGAGAGTGGCCGAAACCAGCACCGTGATGTCGCCCGCACGGACCGCCGAGTGCACCCCGGGCTCCTGGGAGATCCGCTCCACGCCGAGCTCGTTGACGCGGTAGACGTGCACCTCGCCGATGGCCGGGTCGGTGGCGGCCTCGCCCGCGGACGCCGAGATCAGGACGGAGTCGTCGGTCACGTCGAGCACCGCGCGGACGTGCAACTGCGGCCCCGTGAGCGGCCGTTCGCCCACCGCGAGGACCCGCGCGCCGCCCTCGTCCGCGATCCGCACGAGCTGCCCGCTGGGCGACCAGCAGGGCGCGCCGGGGAACAGTTCGAGCCAGTCGTCGTCCTCGTCGGCGTGCACCATCCGGGTCGATCCGTCGTCCGGGGCCACGGCCAGATACAGCGCGCTGCGCTGGTCGCGGGCCTGGACGAGGATCAGCGGCGCCCCGCTGGCCGACCAGTGCACGCGCGCCAGGTACGGGTAGCGCTCCCGGTCCCAGACGACCTCCGTGCGCGCCCCGTCCAGGTCCACCACGAAGAGCCGCACCTCCGCGTTGGGCGTGCCCGCCGCCGGGTACGCCACCTGCGCGGGCTCCTGGTCCGGGTGCGCGGGATCGGCGATCCACCAGCGCTGTACGGGCGCGTCGTCCACCCGCGCGACGAGGAGCCGGTCCGACGCGGGCGACCACCAGAAGCCCCGGTGCCGGCTCATCTCCTCGGCCGCGATGAACTCGGCGAGCCCGTACGTCACGGTGGCGCCGTCGGCCCCGTCGGCCCCGTCGGCCCCGTCGGCCCCGTCGGGCGCGGCCAGGGCGCGGTCGCCCGTGCCGTCGGCGCCGGTGACGCGCAGGGCGCCGTCGGCGACGTACGCGATGTGGCGGCCGTCCGGAGAGGGCCGCGGGTCGATCACCGGGCCCGGCACGGGCAGTTCGCGGGCCGTGCCCGCGCGCAGCTCCGCGGCGAACAGGCGGCCCGAGAGGGTGAAGGCCGCGAGCTCCACGGCCGCGTCCGTGGCGTAGCCGACGACGCCGGCGCCGCCCTCGCGGCTGCGCTCGCGGCGCGCGCGCTCCGCCGCGGACAGGTGCTCCGACGAGCCGTTCAGCAGCGTCCGCGGGTCGGCGGCGATCCGCTCGGCGGCCTCGGCCGCGCCGTTCGCGAGGTCGAGGACCCACAGCTGGTTGGCGCGGTCGGTGCCGGACGAGGACCGGACGAAGACGACCCGCGAACCGTCGGGCGCCACGGTGAACGCGCGCGGCGTACCGAGGGAGAAGCGCTGGGTGCGGGCATGCTGGCGCGGGAAGGAGAGCCGTCCGGCCGAGCCGTCGGCGGGGCCGCTGGTTTCGGGGATCTCGGTGGTCATCCGTCGAGCCTATGCGCCGTGCGACCCGCGTGCTGCGGTGCTCCGACTCATGCCATTCCACGGATAGTTATGATCCGTACCGCGTGGTGGGTATGACCTTGCTGGCGGTCGGGGTAGGACTCCGCCGGCAGGGCTGGGGTGCGGCTTGGGGAAGTGGGAGGTGATCCGCCGTGGTGCTTTCGGTCTCGGTGGTGCTGCTGCTGGCCATCATCGTGGTCATGCTGGTGCGGAAGCAGGGGCTCAAGACGATTCACGCGATCGTCTGCGGCCTGCTCGGTTTCTATCTGGCGAGCTCGTCGATGGCACCGACCATCGACGAACTGTCGACGAACCTGGCGAACGTGATCGAGGACATAAAGTTCTGACCGGCGGTAGTCGCCGGGCTACGCGCCGCGAGTGCACGCCGGGCTCGTAGGCTGTTCCCATGACGGAACTGCCCGCCCGGCGCCTGCTCCTCGTGCACGCGCACCCCGACGACGAGTCGATCAACAACGGCGCGACCATGGCCAAGTACGCGGCCGAGGGCGCCCGTGTCACGGTGGTGACCTGCACGCTCGGCGAGGAGGGCGAGGTCATCCCGGCCGAGCTCGCGCATCTCGCGCCCGACCGCGAGGACACGCTCGGCGCGCACCGCATCGGCGAGCTCGCCGCCGCGATGAAGGAGCTCGGCGTCGCCGACCACCGCTTCCTCGGCGGCACCGGACGCTACCGGGACTCCGGGATGATGGGCACCGAGCAGAACCACCGCCCCGGCGCCTTCTGGTCCGCCGACGTCGACGAGGCCGCGGCGTCCCTCGTCGAGGTGATCCGCGAGGTGCGGCCCCAGGTCCTCGTGACCTACGACCCGGACGGGGGCTACGGCCACCCCGACCACATCCAGGCCCACCGCGTCGCCATGCGCGCCGCGGACCTCGCGGGCGAGGGCGCCTTCCGCGCCGACCTGGGCGAGCCGCACGTGATCGACAAGGTGTACTGGAACCGGGCGCCCCGCACGGTCGTCGAGGAGCGCTTCCGGTGGCTCGCGGACGCGCTGGAGGACTCGTCGTTCACGGCCGCCGCGAGCGTCGCCGACGTCCCCGGCGTGACCGACGACGAGCGGATCACGACGGAGATCGACGGGCGGGCCTTCGCCGCGGCCAAGGCGGCGGCCATGCGGGCCCACGCGACGCAGATCGAGGTGGACGGGCCGCTGTTCGTGCTGTCGAACGCCCTCGCCCAGCCGATCTTCGACGTGGAGTACTACGAACTGGTGCGAGGCGAGGCGGGCACGGTGGACGGAAGCCGCGAGACGGATCTGTTCGCGGGCCTCGACCTCGGAAGGGTGACGCAGTGAGCACGCGGTCCAAGGCCTCCTCGACGGCCAAGGGCGCCCAGGCGCCCAAGAAGGCGGGCACGCCCAAGAACGCGGGCACGCCCAAGGCGGCGGGCCCCGCGGCGGCAGCGCCCGCGCCCGGCGGCTTCCTCGCGCAGCCGCTGAACGCCGCGCGCCTGGTCGCGTACGTCGCGCTCTTCCTGCTCGGCGCCGTCGTCGGCGTCGCGGGCGCCCTCGTCCAACAGGGCTGGTTCCCGGGCGGGTTGCTGCTCGCGCTCGTCGGCTCCGCCGGCGCCTTCTACGGCGGGTCGTGCGCGACCGGCACCAGAGCCGGGGCGATCGCGCCCGCGGCGGGGTGGCTCGTCGCCGTCATGCTCCTCACGGCGACGCGCCCGGAGGGCGACTTCGTGTTCGGGGCCGGACTCGGCTCGTACGTCTTCCTCCTGGGCGGTATGGGGGTGGCTGTGATGTGTGCCACGCTCTGGCAGCGACCGCAACCAGGGTCGCCCACCGCCCGACTTGGCAAGTGACGTACCACTTCGGCCCGTGTCCCGCAGGGGTTTGACGCCGGTCACGGGATGACCGACGACGGCGGCCAGTATGGTGGTGCGCGCCGCCGAGCCGCCCGAGTGGTCGAGACGGGCGGCGGAGCCAACCAGGAGAACCTGCCTTGAGTCGTGAAACTGACAGTTCGTCCTCCGGACCCCAGGGGCGCTCGGGAGCCGCCTACCCCTCGGGGACGCCGCCGTACGGCTCGCCCGCGCAGGGCATCGCGCCCGGCGCGGACGGGACCGGTCCCGGCGACGAGCGGTCCGGCGAACCCAAGACCGAGACCACGCTGACCACCCGCATCCGGATCAACATCCCCGGTTCGCGGCCCATCCCGCCCGTCGTCATGCGCACACCGGTCGGTGACGCCGACGGCGACAGAGGCGCGGAGCCGGGGCGGTCGGACGGCGCGGGGTCGGGCGCGGGCGCCGCTTCGGGCGCGGGCGCCCTGGGCGGTGCGGGTGGCGCGGCACTGTCCTCTCCTGCCCTCTCCGCCCCCTCCGCCATCCCGGGATCCGAGGCGAGCGGCGGACCCGGAAGCTCATCGTCCGGTTCCATGCGGGCGGCGGTCGGCGACGCGTCGGGGGAGCCGGGCGGGGCCTCGGCCGACGACGAGAAGACCAGCGACTGGTTCGCGCCGCGCAAGACCCCCCCGAAGGGCGGAACCGCCCCGGCCACCGGTTCGGGTGATTCCGGCTCGGGCGGCTTCGACGTGTCCGGCGCCGTGGCGGCCGGGCCCCTCGGCTCCGGCGCCCCGCGCGGAAGCGAGCCGCGCGGAGGCGAGCCGCAGCGCGGGGACCTGCCGTACTTCTCCGGGGACGGCGAGTACGCCGCGCCCGGGTACCCGGGGCCGTCCGACGGTCCCGACGGCCCCACCGGCGGCCCGGTGACCGGTGACGGCCCGATGCTGCCGCCCGAGCCCCCGGCCGACCCCGACCCGCTCACCGACCCGCTGTCCGACCCGCTCGCGGGTCCGCCCGGCGGCCCGGGGCGCATGAGCGACGACACCGCCATCCTCACGCCGCAGAAGCCCGTGCCCGGCGGCCCCGGCGGTCCCGGCGGCCCCGGCGCCTCCCGCCCGCCCGCGTCCGGCGTCCCCGGCGTCCCCGGCTCAACGGTGCCCGGCGCGCCCGGCGGCAACGTCTCCGGCGACACGCTGAACAGCGGCATCCCGGTCGTCCCGCCGCACCCGCAGAACGCCCAGAACGCGCCCTTCGCGCCGGGCGCGCACCGCGACGAGCCGGTGCCGCACACGCCGCCGAAGCTGCCCGAGCCGGCCAAGCCCAGCGCCCCGGCCGCCCCGGCGGCGAAGAAGGCGAAGAAGAAGGGCCGCAACAAGCTGGTCCTGCTCGTCGGCGTGGTCGTCGTCATCGGCTGCGGCGCGTACGGCGCGGGCCTCCTGATGAACCACGCCGACGTCCCGAAGGGCACCACCGTGCTCGGCGTCGACATCGGCGGCGGCACCCGCGACGAGGCCGTCAAGAAGCTCGACGCGGCCCTCGGCGAGCGCGTCAACAAGCCGCTGAAGCTGACCGTGGGCGGCGAGCAGGTCACCCTCAAGCCCGACCAGGCCGGGCTCACCCTCGACAGCCAGGCCACCGTGCGGGCCGCCGCGGGCAGCGACTACAACCCCGTGTCCGTGGTCGGCGGCCTGTTCGGCGGCGAGCGCGTCGTCGAGCCCGAGATGCCCGTAGACGAGGAGAAGCTGGCGGCCGCCCTGGAGCGGGCCGCGGGCGGCTCGGGATCGGCCAAGGAGGGCACGGTCAAGTTCGTGCCCGGCAAGGCCGTCCCCGTCTACGGCAAGGCGGGCAAGGGCATCGACGCCGAGAAGGCCTCGGACGCCGTCGCGGCGGCGTACAAGAAGCAGGTCGAGACGGGCAGCGCGGGCACCGTCGCGGTGCCGGTCACCAACCGCAAGCCGACGGTCTCGGACGCCGAGGTCGACGCGTTCATGAAGCGGTTCGCGAAGCCCGCGATGTCCGCCAACGTCACCGTCATGGTCAAGGGGACCAGCGCGTCGATCCCGCTGGGCCCGGCGGTGTCGCTGCCGAAGGTGCTCGGCGTGAAGGTCGTCGACGGCGGCAAGCTGTCGCAGACGTACGACCTCGTGGAGCTCAAGAAGCTCTACGGCAACACCTTCGACGGCATCCTGATCCAGCGCGGCAACGGCAAGAAGACGCCGGTGCAGCCGACGGACGTCGCCCAGGCCATGGGCAAGGCCCTCCAGGGCAGGACGCCCGCCGAGCGGATCGGCGTCATCGAGACGAACGCGAGCTAGCGGAGGCCGGCTCTCCGGCGGCGGTCGGGCGGCAGGCGCACACCTGCACGCCCGGCCGCCGTTCGTCGTCGGGGCGGGTCCGAGGGCCCGCCGTTGTCCCCGTGACAGGACACGGCCAGGCGCCGCCCGTACCCGTGTCACCCCCCGTACATGACATCTGTCATCTGAAGATCGGCACGGACGACACTGCCGTGGCAACCCCCTGACCAGCAACGATGGGGGACATGACGATGACAGAGACAACGGGGCGGACGGCCACGGGACCGCGGGGGAGCGCCGTGACCTTCGACCGGGTGACCAAGTCGTACGGCGACGTGCGCGCCGTCGACGGGCTCACCCTTGAACTCCACCCCGGCGAGACCGTGGCGCTGCTCGGGCCGAACGGCGCGGGCAAGTCCTCCACGCTCGACCTGCTGCTCGGCCTGCGGCGCCCGGACAGCGGCACGGTGAGCGTGTTCGGCACCAGCCCGCGCGAGGCGATCACCGCGGGCCGGGTCGGGGCGATGCTGCAGAGCGGCGGCCTGATGGACGAGGTGACCGTCCGCGAACTGGTGCGCCTCGCCTGCGAGCTGCACCCTCGGTCGTACCGCGTCAACGACGTCCTGGCCCGCGCCGGCATCACCGAGATCGCGGACCGCAAGGTCAACAAGCTCTCCGGCGGCCAGGAGCAGCGCGTGCGCTTCGCGCTCGCCACCGCGGGCGCGTGCGACCTGATCGTCCTCGACGAGCCGACGACCGGCATGGACGTCACGGCCCGCCAGGCGTTCTGGGCGACCATCCGGGAGCAGGCCGACCAGGGCCGCGCGGTCCTGTTCGCCACGCACTACCTGGAGGAGGCCGACGCGATCGCGGACCGGGTCCTGGTCCTGCACCGCGGCCGGATCCTCGCGGACGGCACCGCCGCCGACATCAAGGCGAAGGCGGGCGCCCGCAAGGTCAGCTTCGACCTGGACGAGCTCCGGGGGGAGCGGGCCCGGGAGCTCGCCCAGGAGCTGCGGGAGCTGCCGTTCCTCTCCACCGTCGACGTGTCGGGCCACACGGTCCGCCTCCAGTCCACCGACGCCGACGCGACCGTGCACGCGCTGTACGGGCTCGGTGTCCATCCACGCAATCTCGAGGTCGCGGGCCTCGGCCTGGAGCAGGCCTTCGTCGCGATCACGGAGGCCGAGGAGGCCAAGTCCGCATGAAGAGCACGTCCCTCGTCCGGCTCGAGATCAGCCGGGCCCTGCGCAACAAGAAGTTCCAGTTCTTCTCCGTGCTCTATCCGGCGATGCTCTTCCTGATCGTCTCCGGCAGCAACGGCGGCGCCGGCAAGGTCGGCGACAGCGGCCTGAGCGTGTCCGCGTACCTGATGGTGTCGATGGCGTCGTTCGGCGCGCTCACCGCCGTCCTCATGGGCAACAGCGAGCGCATCGCCAAGGAGCGCGAGAGCGGCTGGGTGCGGCAGTTGCGCCTGACCAGCCTGCCGGGCCGCGGCTACGTCATCGCCAAGACGGCGAGCGCGGCCGTGGTCAGCCTCCCGGCGATCGTCGTGGTCTTCCTCGTCGGCGCCCTGGTCAAGGACGTCCGCCTGGACGCCTGGCAGTGGCTCGCCCTGACGGCCGCGATCTGGGCGGGCAGTCTGTGCTTCGCCGCGCTCGGCGTGGCGGTCGGCTACCTCGCGACGGGCGACACGGTGCGCCCGATCAGCATGATCGTGTACTTCGGCCTGTCGCTGCTCGGCGGCCTGTGGATGCCGTCGACGACGTTCCCCGACTGGCTGCGGTCCATCGCCGACTGGCTGCCCACGCACGCGTACGCCGCGCTCGGCCGGGCCATCGAGGTGGGCGACGCCCCGCACGCCGGGGACCTCGCGCTGCTCGCCGCGTACTTCCTGCTCTTCACGGGCGCCGCCGCCTGGCTGTACCGGAAGGACACACTGAAGGCGTGAACGAACCACTGGACCTCGAACGGCACCACCCCCTGCAGACCTTCGGGTACGCGCCCCTGAACCGCCGCCAGGCCCGCGTGAAGCTCGTCTGGATCGGCATCTGGCTGGTCTTCATGGCCGCGCCGGTGCGGGACCTGGTGGAGGGCGGGCGCCCCCTCGCGGCGACCGTGCTCGGCTGGCTCGGGCTCGCGGCGTTCATCGGCTGCTACCTCTCGATGGTCTTCCGGTACACCACGAAGGTGCACCAGTGGCGGATGGTGCATCTGACGTTCGGGGTGCTCGTGGCCCTCGCCGCCGCCCTGTCGATCGGCATGGACAGCGCCTGGCTCGGGCTGTGGGTGTACGTCGCGGTCTCGGCGGGCGCCGCCCTGCCGATGCGGCAGGCCCTGTGCGTCATCCCGGCCGTGACCGTGCTGATGCTGGTGATCGGCGTGTATGCCCAGGGCGCGGACGCGACGGACCTGATCACCGGGCTCGGCGTGACGACGTTCCTGGTCGGCTTCGCGATGTCCGGCGTGGGCCATCTGATCCGTACGACGGTCCAGCTGCGCCAGGCCCGCGCCACCGTCGCCCAGCTCGCCGCCAACGAGGAGCGCCTGCGCCTCGCCCGTGACCTGCACGACCTGCTCGGCCACTCGCTCTCCCTGATCACCCTGAAGAGCGAGCTCGCCGGTCGGATGCTGCCCGACCACCCCGACAAGGCCGCCCAGCAGGTCGCCGACATCGAACAGGTCAGCCGCCAGGCCCTGGTGGACGTGCGCGAGGCCGTCACCGGCTACCGCAGGCTCACGCTGCCCGGACAGCTCGCCGGGGCCCGCACGGCGCTCCTCGCGGCGGGCATCGACGCCCACATCCCCCTGGAGGGGCCGGACTCGGGGCTCGCGCCGGACGAGGAGCGGGAGGCCGCGCTCGCCTGGGCGCTGCGCGAGGCCGTGACCAACGTGGTGCGGCACAGCGGCGCCCGCACCTGCACGGTCACGCTCACCGCCCGCCAGACCCTCGCGGGCCCCGTCCTGGAGCTCGCGGTCGAGGACGACGGCGTGGGCCTTGCGCCCGGCCGCACGCACGGCAACGGCCTGACGGGGCTCACCGAGCGCATGGAGGCGGTCGGCGGCGTGCTCGACGTGGGCCCGGGCACGGGGCGCGACGGCGGGCGCAAGGGGCGGCCGGGCTTCCGGCTCACCGCGCGGGTGCCGCTCGACCAGGACCCGGCGCGGGCCGCCGCCGCGTCCGCTCTAGGATCTCCCGCATGACCGGCACGCAAGTCCCCGACGGCCCTTCCGGTACCGGCGCCCCCATCCGGGTGCTGCTCGCCGAGGACCAGTCGATGGTCCGCGAGGCGCTGGCCGCGCTGCTCGGCCTCGAACCGGACATCGAGGTGGTCGCCCAGGTCGCCCGGGGCGACGAGGTCCTGGAGGCGGCGCGCGCCCACGCCGTGGACGTGGCGCTCCTCGACATCGAGATGCCGGGGCGCACGGGCATCGAGGCGGCGGCGGAACTCCGTGCCGAGCTGCCGCGGTTGAAGATCGTCGTGCTCACCACGTTCGGCCGCCCCGGCTATCTGCGCAGCGCCATGGAGGCCGGGGCGGCCGCCTTCCTGGTCAAGGACGCGCCCGCCGCCCAGCTCGCCGACGCCGTGCGCCGGGTCCTCGCGGGGGAGCGGGTCATCGACCCCACGCTCGCGGCGGCCGCCCTCGCCGAGGGCGCCAACCCGCTCACCGACCGGGAGCGGGAGGTCCTGCGCGCCGCCGCCGACGGCGCCACGAACGCCGAGCTCGCCGCCGCCCTGCACCTCTCCCAGGGCACGGTGCGCAACTACCTCTCCACCGCGATCCAGAAGCTCGCCGCGCGCAACCGCGCCGAGGCGGTGACCGTGGCCCGCGAGAAGGGCTGGCTGTGAACGCGCCCGCCCGCGCCGCCGGTGTGAACGCGCCCGCCCGCGCCGCCGCTTGGGGCCGCGCAGCTGGTTGGGTCCGCGCAGCCGGTGGGGGCCGCGCCGTCAGTTGAGCCGCGCCCGCGCCGCCCGTGCCTGCTGCCGCACCCGTTCCGCCGCCGCCTCGTCGGTGGCGGCGAGCGTGTCGGCGTAGCGGTCGAGCTCGGCGGCGCCCGCGCGGAAGTCGCCGAGCCGCACGAGGATCAGCGCCCGGTCGTGGTGCAGGCGGTCCTCGTGCGCCGGCAGGAGCAGGGCGAGGTCGACGGCCCACAGGGCGACGTCGGAGCGCTCGGGCCGGGCGGCGGCCCACACGCGGATGTTGTTGAGGACGCGCAGGACGATGTCCAGGGGCTCCGCGGGCCGCAGCATCGCCGGGTCGAGCGGCGCCCCGGTGGCGCCCGCGACCAGCAACTGCGCGTCCGCACAGCTCAGTACGCGCCCGCCGCCGAACGGATCGGCGAGCACGGCCTCCTCGCCGGAGTCGGGTCTGCCGAACCCCACCACGAAGTGCCCGGGAAGCGCCACGCCGTACACCGGGGCGCCCGCGCGCCGCGCCACCTCGATCCACACGACCGAGAGCAGGATCGGCAGGCCGCGTCTGCGCCGCAGCACATGGTGGAGGAGGGAGGACTCCAGGTGCTGGTAGTCACCGGGACGGCCCCTGAACCCGAAGCGGGCACCGAGGAGTTCGGCCGTCGCGGCGGCCCACTCGGGCGGCCCGGCGGGGCGGCGCGGCAGCAGCTCCGCGAGCTGGTCGAACTGCCGCCGCACCGCCGACAGGCCCGCTTCGCCGAACACGGGGTCCGCCTCCGCGCCGATCAGCAGGCACAGCAGCGCGAGGTCGGGCCGCTCGGCACGCGCCTCGGCGGCGAAGGCCCGGCGCCAGCGTGTGGTCCGGGCAGGTCGGGAGTGCATACGTCCCTGGTGCCCTGCCGGGCCGATCCCTAGTGGTCGCCGCCCTGGACAGCGTGGGCGGGCTGTACAGCGCCGACCCGTACCGGCCGCCGTAGCGAACGGCTAGTTGAGCTTCGCCCGCGCCGCCCGCGCCTGCTGCCGCACCCGGTCCGCCGTCGTCGGCTCGATCGACGCCACCACGTCGGCGTACTCCTCAAGGCCCCGCGCCCCCGCGAGGAAGTCGCCGCGCTCGACCAGCAGCTGGGCCCGCTCGTAGCGCAGGCGCGCCGGGTGCGACGGCAGCAGCAGCGACAGTTCCAGGGCCCACAGCGCCACGTGGGAGCGCTCGGAGCGGGCCGCCGCCCACGCGCGGATGTTGTTGAGGATGCGCAGCATGATGTTCAGCGGGTCGGCCGCCGTCAGGAGCGACGGATTGAGCTTGCCGCCCGTCGTCTGCGCCACCAGCTGCCCGGCGTCCTCATGGGTGAGCAGCCGCCCGCCGTTGAACGGGTCGGCCAGGACCTGCTCCGGCTTGCCGTACGCGTCCGGGCTGCCGAAGCCGACGACGAAGTGCCCGGGAAGGGCCACGCCGTACACGGGGGCGCCCGCGCGGCGCGCCACCTCGATCCACAGCACCGAGAGCAGGATCGGCAGGCCGCGCTTGCTCCGCAGCACCTCGTGCAGGAGCGAGGACTCCAGGCGCTGGTAGTCGACGGCCGTGCCGTGGAAACCGTGGCGCCCGCCGAGGAGTTCGGACACCGCCGACGCCCACGCGCGCGGCCCGCCCGGCCGGAACGGCAACTGCCCGGCCAGCGTGTCCAGTTCGATCTGCGCCGCGTCGATGCCCGCCTCGTCGAGCGCCGGGTCCGCCTCGCCGCTCAGGAGCAGGCAGAGCAGCGACAGGTCGGGCCGCTCCGACCTGGCCTCGTCGGCGAATCTGCGCCGCCATTCACTGGACTTCGCGGGCTGTGCGCGCATCCCTGCCTCGTCGTTTCTGTGTGGGCCGGTCCGGCGGGGCCGGGGCGGTGGTGCCGGTGGAGCTGCTTCCCGTGCTGTGTTCGTCGTACGCGTCCACGACCGTCCGCGTCGCGCCCGTCCTCCCGACGTGCTCCGCGTACGCCGTGGCCGCGTGCCGTGCCTTCGTCGTACGCGTCCGCTGCTGTCTGCGTCGTACGGGCCCGGGCCGTCACAGGGGCGCGGCCGGGCCGCGTCCGGCTACCCCGCCGGCCGCTCCGGCTCGCGGAAGTGGTGGTAGCGGTGGTGCAGCGCGAAGCCCATCCCGTCGTACAGCGCCCGCGCCCCGTCGTTGTCCTCCTCCACCTGGAGCCACGCCGCCGACGCGCCCTCGTCGAGCGCCCGCCGCGCGAGCGCCGTCATCACGGCCGTGGCCAGGCCCTCGCGCCGCCGCGCCGGATCCACCTCGACCGCCATGAAGCCCGCCCACCGGCCGTCGACCACGCAGCGCCCGATCGCCGCGGGTGCGGCCCCGTCGCCGCTGTCGCCGGGCACGGAAGCGAACCACACCGACGGCCCGCTCGTCAGTACCTCGCGCACATGCGGGCCCGGCTCCGCGGACCGCCGGTAGCGCCGCAGCCAGGCCGCGTCGACGTCCCGGGACAGGACGACGCGCCCCGCGTCCGCGTCCAGGTCCCCGACCGGCGCGAGTCCGCCGATGTGCACCCGGGTCGTCACCTCCCGCCGCCAGCCGCGCGCGTCGAGCTCCGCGCACAGCGCCTCCTGAGTACCTTCGGCGCCGGTCGCCGCCTGGATGTACGCGGGCAGCCCCCGGTCCGCGTACCAGCTCCGCACGAACGCCAGGGCCTCGTCGAGCGGACGGCCCGGATCGCCCAGCGGCAGCGCCGAGTTGGCCCGCCGCGTGAACCCCGAAGCCGCCCGCAGCTCCCACTCCCCGAGCCGCTCGCTCTCCACCGGCCGCCACGACCGCGCGCAGACCCGCGCCAACTCCTCGTACGAGGCCGCGGGTCCGCGCCTGCGGGCGGGCGCGGCCGGCACGACCTTCCCGGCGACGAGCACGTTCTCCGCGATCCGGACGCTTTCGCCGTCCCTGCGTGTGATCATGAGCACACCGTCATTCCACGATGTGAGAACACCCACCGTGTCGGTGAATCCCGCGCTGGGCGCTCCACCATCGCTCAGGCGTCGGACCGATACGCGTTTGCCCACGTCAGCAGGGGTGATGCGGACCTCGAGCCGTCCGCCCGCAGTGAATTCCACAGCTCTGTACGCCCCTCCTGTTCGGATCTTGCCCGGGAACGGAGATACTAGGTGCGGGCATCGACGACGCCGCGCTCCCGCGCGCCAGGCGAGCGGAGCCTGAGGACGGCCCGCCAACGCCCGTATCGAGGAGGAACGACAGCGTGACCTACGTCATCGCGCAGCCTTGTGTCGACGTCAAGGACAAGGCGTGCATCGAGGAGTGCCCGGTCGACTGCATTTACGAGGGCAATCGGTCCTTGTACATCCACCCGGACGAATGCGTCGACTGTGGAGCCTGCGAACCGGTCTGCCCGGTCGAGGCGATCTTCTACGAAGACGACACTCCTGAAGAGTGGAAGGACTACTACAAGGCGAACGTCGAGTTCTTCGACGAGCTCGGCTCGCCCGGTGGCGCCAGCAAGCTCGGCCTGATCGAGCGCGACCACGCCTTCATCGCCGCGCTGCCGCCGCAGAACGGATAAGCGGCCCGATGAGCGCCGCCCCGGTCCCGTACGGCGAATTTCGCTGTACGGGACCGGGGCGTTTGTACAGAGAACTACGCACCGCGGGAGTCAGTCCGTGTCAGCAGTCTCCGACCGCCTGCCCACCTTCCCCTGGGACAAGCTCGAGCCCTACAAGGCGACGGCCGCCGCCCACCCCGACGGCATCGTCGACCTCTCCGTGGGCACGCCCGTCGACCCCGTGCCCGAGCTGATCCAGAAGGCGCTGATCGCGGCCGCCGACTCGCCGGGCTATCCGACGGTGTGGGGCACGCCGGAGCTGCGGGACGCGCTCACCGGCTGGTGCGAGCGCCGCCTCGGGGCGCGCGGCGTCACCCATCGCAACGTCCTGCCGATCGTCGGCTCCAAGGAGCTCGTCGCCTGGCTCCCCACCCAGCTGGGCCTCGGCCCGGGAGACAGGGTGGCCTACCCGCGCCTCGCCTACCCGACGTACGAGGTCGGCGCGCGCCTGGCCCGCGCGGAGCACGTCACGTACGACGACCCGACGGAACTGGACCCCACGAGCCTCAAGCTCCTCTGGCTCAACTCACCCTCCAACCCGACCGGCCGTGTCCTGTCAAAGGACGAACTGACCCGCGCCGTGGCGTGGGCGCGCGAGCACGGCGTCCTGGTCGTCAGCGACGAGTGCTACCTGGAACTGGGCTGGGAGGCCGACCCGACGTCGGTCCTGCACCCGGACGTGTGCGGCGGTTCGTACGAGGGCGTCGTGGCCGTCCACTCCCTCTCCAAGCGCTCGAACCTCGCGGGGTACCGCGCGGCCTTCCTGGCCGGTGACGCCGCCGTCCTCGGCGAGCTGCTCCAGATCCGCAAGCACGGCGGCATGATGACGTCCGCGCCGACGCAGGCGGCGGTGATCGCGGCCCTGGGCGACGACACCCACGTGCGCGAACAGCGCGAGCGCTACGCCGCCCGCCGCACCGCCCTCCGCGAGGCCCTCGTCGGCCACGGCTTCCGCATCGAACACAGCGAGGCCAGCCTCTACTTGTGGGCCACCCGCGACGAGTCCTGCTGGACCACGGTCGCCCACCTCGCCACCCTCGGCATCCTGGCGGCCCCCGGCGACTTCTACGGCAAGGCGGGCGAAAACTTCATCAGAGTGGCCCTGACAGCCACAGACGAACGAGTCCAGGCGGCAGTCTCCCGCCTCGGGTAGTCCTTGCTGTGGGCAGCCTGACTGACCGCCCCCGCTGTGGGCAGCTGGTCCGCCCAGAGGGCGGAACGGGTGGGCACAGCCCACGAGCCGGGCGCGCACAACGAAAGAGGGTGCGGGAGGCATGACACCTCCCGCACCCACAATGCAAAGCCCGGCGTCAGCCGACGGGCAGATCCTTCACCGGCAGCTGCTCGGTGGGCAGCCCCTTACCCAGCGCGCCCGTCGGCAGACCACCCTTCGCATTGCCGGCCGCCCCCTCAAGCACCTCACCCGCACTCCCGGCCACGTCATCCGCGGCCTTCTGCGCGGCGGGCGCCCCCTTCTTCACGGTCTTGCCCGCGGTCTTCCCCGTGGCGGGGACGCCCTTCGCCACGGCCTTGCCGCCGGCCTCGCCCGCGAGACCGCTGACGTGCTGGGCCGCGCCGTCGACAGTGCTGCCCAGCTGGGCGCCGTCCACCGCGGTGACTCCGCTCACGTTGGGGGCGGCGGTCGGGAGGTCGACGGCGCTCGCGGAGCCGGCCGCACCGACCACGGGCGCCGCTCCCGCCGCAACGAGCAGCGCGGCACGGGCGATCCGGCGGGTCAGGGGGAGGGACATGATGCTCCTTAGACGGGAGAGAACGGTGGTGTGTCCGACCGGACCGTCTCCGGCGCTCGGACGCAGTGACTACCGCTCGAGGCTCCCGAAGGTTGCGGCGCGGCAACGTAAAGAGTTGGTAATGCGTCGCATTATCGGCTGCGGATAAAATCGGGCAAAGGTCATGCACTCCGGGGTCTTCCGACCCGCTCAATTCCCTTTGTTCTCAAGGAATTACGGGCCCGCGCGGGAGTCACGCGAAAGCCCGTGCGCGTCGTCACCGCGCGGGCGCCGCCGTGCCTCGTCCGAGTGATGCCCCGTACTACTGCCCAGCGACGATTCGGACTTCGGGAGTACCGCTTCCGCTCGCTGGGGGATGCCCGGCGCGCGACTTTTCGGGGCCGGATTTCACCCTTCGCCACGCGTCACCCGAATCCCCGGCAGTCCCGCTGTTCCCGGCATTCCACTCGCGTCCCGCATAGGTCACCCGCTCGATGTGCAGCGCCGAGGCATTGGCCACGGCCCAGTGGGCCAGCTCCCAGCCGCGCTGCGGAGCACCACCTTCCGGTACGGCGGCGGCCACGCCCGCCACCGGGACGCGCACCGTCCGCCCGCGCGCGGAGGCACCGCCGTCGGGCAGCACGTCGCGCCCGAAGTCCCGCACCAGGGCCCGCCGCACCGCACCCGGACCGCCCGGCTCCGCGCCCGGCGGCCCCGCGCACGTGAAGGTCGCGGGCGCCCGCCCCGTGAGCGCGGCGGCGAGCAGCACGGCGTCAGGCTCGTGCTTCGCGTACGCCTGCGGGAAGCCGCTGCGCTGCACGCGCTGGGCGGCGACCGTCAGGGGCAGCCGCGAATAGCCGGGGACCCGGTCCAGGCGGGCGTAGAACCGCTCCGTCGCGTACACCGGGTCCATGATCTGGCGCTCGGTGCCCCAGCCCTGAGAGGGGCGCTGCTGGAACAGGCCGAGCGAATCCCGGTCGCCGTGCCGGATGTTGTGCAGGGCCGACTCCTGGAGCGCGGTCGCGAGGGCGATGGTCACCGCGCGCTCGGGCATGCCGCGCCGGGTGCCGACGGCGGCCACCGTCGCGGCGTTGACCGCCTGCTCCGCGCTCAGTTCGTACGTCGCCCCGTCGCCGTTGTCCGACACCACCGTGCACCGCGCGGGCCGGCCGCCGCCCACGTACTGGATCACCACATAGGCCACGACCGCGAGCAGCACGGCGAGGGCCGCCCCGACGCGCAGGAGGCGGCCGCGCCGGACGAAGCGGGACGGCTCGGACACGGGGACCAAGGTACTGGAGCCCACTGACAACTCCGGCCACACCGACCGTGCACGAGCGGGCACGCAGGGAGACGCCGCGGCGGCCGGGGTTAG
Organism: Streptomyces sp. NPDC059003; assembly: GCF_042740445.1. Lineage (NCBI taxonomy): Bacteria > Bacillati > Actinomycetota > Actinomycetes > Kitasatosporales > Streptomycetaceae > Streptomyces > Streptomyces sp. NPDC059003. The sequence goes on from NZ_JBHYJH010000130.1 coordinate 17,025, forward strand.
GGTCGATTCCATGGACCGGACCCCAGCCCAGCCCGCACTCGATCTCACGCTCGACGCCGCCGCGCTCACCGCGGCCCTCGTCGACTTCCCGTCGCCGAGCGGCGAGGAGCGGGCACTCGCGGACGCCATCGAGACCGCCCTGCGCGCCCTGCCCCACCTGACGGTCGACCGGTACGGCAACAACGTCGTGGCCCGCACCCACCTGGGCCGCGCCGAACGCGTCATCCTCGCGGGCCACATCGACACCGTGCCGATCGCCGACAACGTGCCGTCCCGCCTGGATGAGGACGGCGTGCTGTGGGGCTGCGGCACCTGCGACATGAAGTCCGGCGTCGCCGTGCAGCTGCGCATCGCGCAGACGGTCACCGAGCCCAACCGCGACCTCACCTTCGTCTTCTACGACAACGAGGAGGTCGCCGCGCACCTCAACGGCCTGGGGCACGTGGCCGAGGCCCACCCGGACTGGCTGGCGGGCGACTTCGCGGTGCTCCTCGAACCCACCGACGGCCAGGTCGAGGGCGGCTGCCAGGGCACGCTGCGGGTCTTCCTGCGGACGACGGGCGAGCGGGCGCACTCCGCGCGCGCGTGGATGGGCGCCAACGCGATCCACGCGGCCGCCCCGATCCTCGCGAAGCTGGCCGCGTACGAACCGCGCACGCCGGTCGTCGACGGCCTCCAGTACCACGAGGGCCTCAACGCCGTCCGCGTCGAGGCGGGCGTGGCGAACAACGTCATCCCCGACGCGTGCACGGTCGTCGTCAACTTCCGCTACGCGCCGGACCGCACGCCGGAGGAGGCCGAGGCCTTCGTGCGCGACTACTTCGCGGACTGCGGCGTCGACGAGTTCGTCGTGGACGACCACACGGGCGGCGCGCGCCCCGGGCTCACGCACCCCGCGGCGGCGGCCTTCATGGCGGCCGTCGGCGGCGAGGCCCGGCCCAAGTTCGGCTGGACCGACGTGGCCCGCTTCAGCTCCCTCGGCGTGCCCGCCGTGAACTACGGCCCCGGCGCCCAGCTCCTCGCCCACAAGGTCGACGAGCGCGTACGGGCGTCCCTGATCCCGGAGGCCGAGCACCGCCTCCGCGCCTGGCTCACCTCCTGACTTCTGTTATTACGCCGCCCGTAACGCCCCGGGACCTACGCTGAAGTGGCACACGTCAGTGGAAGGGGATGTTCATGGGCAGTCCGGAAGCACAGGGTCCGCCGGAGGAGCAGCACCTGGGGCCGGTGGTGCGGCGGCGTGACCAGGTCACACCCGGGACCACCGACCAGCGGCTCCTCGACACCGAGGGCGACTCGGAATGGGTGCACACCGACCCCTGGCGGGTCATGCGCATCCAGTCCGAGTTCGTCGAGGGCTTCGGCGCGCTCGCCGAACTCCCCAGCGCCATCAGCGTCTTCGGGTCCGCGCGCACCCGCCCCGACTCGCCCGAGTACGAGGCGGGGGTCCGCATCGGCAAGGCCCTGGTCGACGCGGGCTTCGCGGTCATCACCGGGGGCGGGCCCGGCGCCATGGAGGCCGCCAACAAGGGCGCCCGCGAGGCCAAGGGCATCTCCGTCGGCCTCGGCATCGAGCTCCCCTTCGAGCAGGGGCTCAACCCGCACGTCGACATCGGCGTCAACTTCCGCTACTTCTTCGTCCGCAAGACGATGTTCGTGAAGTACGCACAGGGCTTCGTGGTCCTGCCCGGCGGGCTCGGCACCCTCGACGAGCTCTTCGAGGCCCTCACCCTCGTCCAGACCCGCAAGGTCACCCGCTTCCCCATCGTCCTCTTCGGCTCCGCGTACTGGGGCGGGCTCGTCGACTGGCTCCGCGACACGGTGGTTGCCCAAGGCAAAGCCTCCGAGAAGGACCTCCTCCTGTTCCACGTGACGGACGAGGTGGACGAAGCGGTCGCCCTGGTGACGAAGGAGGTGGGCCGCTGACCTCAAACGCCGGACGGGCTATTCATAGCCCGTCCGGCGTTTGAGGACGAGCGCGAAGCGCGGATAAAAGGGGGTCCAGGGGGCGGAGCCCCCTGGTTCGGGAAGGGGCGGGCTAGGGGGTCACCGCGACAGCTCAGCCCGTCGCAACCCCGCCACCCCCAGCCCCACCCCCGCCCCCACCCAGCTCACCACGGCCCCCGCCACGAAGACCGGCTCCACGCCCCAGGCCCCGATGGCCACCCCCGTGAGGGGGTAGCACAGCGGTGGCACGCCGAGGGTCAGGAGCCCGGCCACGGAGGTGACCCGCCCCATATAGGCGGGCGCGGTGACCGTCTGCAGCAGCGCGTTGCACAGCGCCCCGCTCAGCCCGAACAACAGCCCCACCAGGACGGCGGCCACCACCGCCCACCCCACGGACGGCACGAAGGCGAGCGCCCCCACCGCCGCGGCCCCGGGCAGCACCACCCACCCCGCGACGGCCCCGGCCCGCGGCACGCGGCCCCGCACGGCGACGCCCAGCGCGGCGAGCCCCGCGCCGACCCCGAACCCGGCCACGGTCCACCCCATGCCCGCCGCGCCCCAGCCCCGTTCGTCGGCGAGCAGGACGAGCCCGATGTTGGCGGGCACGGCGAAGCCGATCTCGGTGACGGCGATGACGGCCATGAGGGGCGCGAGGACCCGGTGGCCGCGTATGTACCGCAGTCCGCCGGCCAGTTGCCGCCACGCCGTCTCCTCCGGCGCGCCCACGCGGTCGTCGGCGGGCAGCTCCCGTACGTGGACGGCGTACAGCAGCGGCAGCGACACCGCGAACAGCGCACCGGCCACGGCGAAGCCCGCCGTCGGCCCGCCCACGGCGACGGCGGCGCCGCCGAGGGGCGCCGAGGTGACCGTGGCGACGCGCTGGGCGAGGCCCCGCAGGCCCTGGACGCGGGCGAGCTGTCCGGGCGCGGTGACGCGCGGCGGCAGCGCGCCGACGGCGGGCAGGAACAGCGCGTCGACGGCGCCGAAGACCAGCGCGACCACGGCGAGCAGCCACAGGCCCGGCGCGGTCAGCCACAGGAGCGCGGCCAGGGCGAGGACCACCGCGCAGCGCACGGCGTCGCTGCCGATGACGACCCGGCGCGGCCCGAACCGGTCCGCGACGACTCCCCCGCCGAGCATGAGCGCCGCCCGCGGCACGGCGCCGACGGCGAGGACGAGCCCGGTCTGCGCGGCGCCGCCGCGGGCCGCGGCCCAGGACAGGGCCACGAAGTAGACGCTGTCGCCGACCATGGACGCGGTGTACGCGGCCAGCCAGCGCAGGACGTTGGCGTCCCGGTGGGCCGGTCGGCCGGGGGCGAGGGCGGGCGCGGGGGCGCGGCGTTCGGTGGCGGTCACCGGGCATCAGTCCCTCAGGTCCGGAACGGGAAGCCGTACAGGTGCACGGCGACGTTCTCGCGGCCTTCGGTGGCGCCCGTGTCGTGGGCGGCGTTGCCGCGGTCGGTGAACTTCTTGATGACGGCGCGCACCTCGTCGTTGAGCTCGGCGAGTTCGGCCGCGGTGAGCCGGAGCAGGAAGTCGCAGCCGTCCGCGGCCGCCTGCCACTCGGGGCTCCAGGCGGCCTGTTCGTCGAGGTAGCGCAGATAGGCGTCGGTGCGCTGCTCGACGACCGTGCGGCTCACGGCGGTGTGCGCGGCCAGCTTCTCGGGGGCGTCGGCGAAGTCCCGGCGGTGGAAGCTCAGCCCCTCCTGCGCGGGCCGCCACCAGCGCTCGCGGCCGTCGCCGCGCTGGGCCCCCGGGGCCTCCTCGATGAGCCCGTGCTCGGCGAGCTTGCGCAGGTGGTAGCTGACGAGCGAGACCGCGCCGTCGACCTCTTCGGCGAGCTGGGACGCCGTGGCCGTGCGGCGGACGTACAGGGCGCGGTACAGCTTCAGGCGCAGGGGGTGACCGAGGGCCTTGAGCGTCCCCAGATCGGTGATGCGGCGGTTCTCCGGCTTGTCGCTCATGCCCTCACCGTAGATGGGAAGGAAAAGTTGCGCAATTTATATTGCGGAACTTTTCTTTCCCATCTTGGGACGACAGAGCCCCGGCCACTGCCTTCGTGGCCGGGGCTCACACGGCGCTCACACGGCGCCGACCAGCGGGGACGCTCAGCGCACCGGGTGTCCGGCCGCCCGCAGCGTGTCCTTCACCTCGCCGATCCTCAGGTCGCCGAAGTGGAAGACCGAGGCGGCGAGGACCGCGTCGGCTCCGGCCGCGACCGCGGGCGGGAAGTGGTCCAGGCGGCCCGCGCCGCCGGAGGCGATGACGGGGACGGTGACGTGCTTGCGTACGGCCTCGATCATCTCGATGTCGTAGCCGTCCTTGGTGCCGTCGGCGTCCATGGAGTTGAGCAGGATCTCGCCCGCGCCGAGCTCGGCGGCGCGGTGGGCCCACTCGACGGCGTCGACCCCGGCGGAGCGGCGGCCGCCGTGGGTGGTGACCTCGAAGGAGCCGGACTCGGTGCGGCGCGCGTCGACGGAGAGGACCAGGACCTGCCGCCCGAAGCGCTCCGCGATCTCGCGGATCAGGTCGGGACGGGCGAGGGCGGCCGTGTTCACGCCGACCTTGTCCGCGCCCGCGCGAAGCAGCTTGTCGACGTCCTCCGCCGTGCGGACGCCGCCGCCGACCGTGAGCGGGATGAAGACCTGCTCGGCGGTGCGGCGCACCACGTCGTACGTCGTCTCGCGGTCGCCGGACGACGCGGTGATGTCGAGGAACGTCAGCTCGTCGGCGCCCTCAGCGTCGTAGACCTTGGCCATCTCGACGGGGTCGCCCGCGTCGCGCAGGTTCTGGAAGTTGACGCCCTTGACGACGCGGCCCTTGTCCACGTCCAGGCAGGGGATGACCCGTACGGCGAGCGTCATGCGGCGCCTCCCTCGGGGCGGTACGCCTCGACCTCGACCTCGACGACCAGGCTCGGGTCGATGAAGCCGGACACGATGATCATGCTCGCGGCCGGGCGGACGTCGTCGAAGAGCTCCTTGTGGGCGCGGCCCACGTCCTCGACGTCCCGGGCGTGCGTGAGGTACATGCGGGTGCGCACCACGTGCTCGCGGCCGAGGCCGAGCTTCTTCAGGGCGTCGAAGGCGACCTGGAAGGCGGTGACCGTCTGCTCGTAGGGCGTGCCCGCGTCTATCGAGCCGTTCACCACGGACGTGCAGCCCGACACCAGGACCAGGCCGTTGGGCAGCTCGACGGCGCGGGAGTAGCCGACGGCGTCCTCCCAGGGGCCGCCCGAGCTCACCCGGCGTACGACGTCGCTCATGCCGTCGCCACCGCCGCGAGGGCCTCTTCCAGGGTGAACGCCTTCGCGTACAGCGCCTTGCCGACGATGGCACCCTCCACGCCCTGCGGGACCAGGCCCGCGAGGGCGCGCAGGTCGTCCAGGGACGACACGCCGCCGGAGGCGACGACCGGGCGGTCCGTGGCCGCGCAGACGTTCTTCAGGAGCTCCAGGTTCGGGCCCTGGAGCGTGCCGTCCTTGGCGATGTCGGTGACGACGTAGCGGGCGCAGCCCTCGGAGTCGAGGCGCGCCAGGGTCTCGTACAGGTCGCCGCCGTCGCGGGTCCAGCCGCGGCCGCGCAGCGTCGTGCCGCGCACGTCGAGGCCGACCGCGATTCTGTCGCCGTGCTCGGCGATGACCTTGGCGACCCACTCGGGGGTCTCCAGGGCGGCGGTGCCCAGGTTCACGCGGGTGCAGCCGGTGGCGAGCGCGGCCGCGAGGGACGCGTCGTCCCGGATGCCGCCGGACAGCTCGACCTTGATGTCCATGGCCCCGGCGACCTCGGCGACCAGGGCGCGGTTGTCGCCGGTGCCGAACGCGGCATCCAGGTCGACCAGGTGCAGCCACTCGGCGCCCGACCGCTGCCAGGCGAGGGCGGCCTCCAGCGGGGAGCCGTAGGACGTCTCCGTGCCGGACTCGCCGTGGACGAGGCGCACGGCCTGGCCGTCGCGCACGTCGACGGCGGGGAGGAGTTCGAGGGTGCTCACAGGGTTCCGATCCAGTTGGTGAGGAGCTGCGCGCCGGCGTCGCCGGACTTCTCGGGGTGGAACTGGGTGGCCCACAGGGCGCCGTTCTCGACGGCCGCCACGAAGGGCTCGCCGTGCGTGGCCCAGGTGACCTTGGGGGCGCGCATCGCGGGGTTCGCGGTTTCCAGGGTCCAGTCGTGGACGGCGTAGGAGTGCACGAAGTAGTAGCGCTCGTCGGCGTCCAGGCCCTTGAACAGCTCGGAGTCGGCCGGGGCCGCGACCGTGTTCCAGCCCATGTGCGGGACCGTCTCGGCCTTGAGCGGCGCGACCGTGCCGGGCCACTCGTCGAGGCCCTCGGTCTCGACGCCGTGCTCGATGCCGCGCTCGAACAGGATCTGCATGCCGACGCAGATGCCCATGACCGGCCGCCCGCCGGAGAGGCGGCGGCCGACGACCCAGTCGCCGCGGGCCGCGCGCAGGCCCCGCATGCAGGCGGCGAAGGCGCCGACGCCGGGCACGAGCAGGCCGTCGGCGTTCATCGCCGTGTCGAAGTCACGGGTGATCTCGACGTCGGCGCCCGCGCGGGCGAGGGCGCGCTCGGCGGACCGGATGTTCCCGAAGCCGTAGTCGAAGACCACGACCCGCTTGCGGGTGGCGGTCAATTCCACACCTCCAGGCGGATGACGCCCGCGAGGATGCACATGCCGGCGCCGATGGAGAGGAGGGTGATCACGCTCTTGGACTGCTTCTGCTTGGCGAAGGAGTACACGCCGCCGAGCAGGAAGAGCCCCACGAAGATCAGCAGGGTGGAGATGCCGTTCATGGTTACAGCGCACCCTTCGTGGAGGGGAGGATTCCGGCGGCGCGCGGGTCGCGCTCGGACGCGTACCGCAGCGCCCGCGCGAGGGCCTTGAACTGGCACTCCACGATGTGGTGGGCGTTGCGCCCGTACGGCACGTGGATGTGCAGGGCGATCTGGGCCTGGGCGACGAAGGACTCGAAGATGTGCCGGGTCATCGTCGTGTCGTACGCGCCGATCATCGGGGCCATGTTCTCCGGCTCCGTGTGCACCAGGTACGGGCGGCCGCTGAGGTCGACCGTGACCTGGGCGAGCGACTCGTCGAGCGGGACCGTGCAGTTGCCGAAGCGGTAGATCCCCACCTTGTCGCCGAGCGCCTGCTTGAAGGCGGCACCGAGCGCGAGAGCGGTGTCCTCGATGGTGTGGTGGGAGTCGATGTGCAGGTCGCCCTCGGTCTTCACCGTGAGGTCGAACAAGCCGTGCCGGCCGAGCTGGTCGAGCATGTGGTCGTAGAAGCCGACCCCGGTCGACACGTCGACCTTGCCGGTGCCGTCGAGGTCGATCTCGACGACGACCGAGGTCTCCTTGGTGGTTCTCTCGACCCGTCCTACGCGGCTCATGCGTATCGCTCCTTCTTGAGTTCGCGCACCGCATCGAGGAACGCGTCGTTTTCGGCGGGGGTTCCCGCGGTCACCCGCAGCCGGCCGGGTACCCCGTTGTCCCGGACGAGGACGCCCCGGTCGAGGATCTTCCGCCACATCTCGTGGGCGCCGCCCTCGCCGTCGAAGCGCCCGAACTGGACGAAGTTGGCGTCCGACTCGGTCACCTCGTAGCCGAGGGCCCGCAGTTCGGTGACGAGGCGGTCGCGCTCGGCCTTCAGCTGCTCGACGTAGCCGAGGAGCGTGTCCGTGTGCTCCAGGGCGGCGAGCGCGGTGGCCTGGGTGACGGCCGACAGGTGGTACGGCAGGCGCACCAGCTGCACGGCGTCCACGACCGCCGGGTCGGCGGCGAGGTAGCCGAGGCGCAGGCCCGCCGCGCCGAAGGCCTTGGACATCGTGCGCGAGACGACGAGGTGCGGCCGCCCCGCGAGCAGCGGGAGCAACGACTCCCCGTGGCTGAACTCCACGTACGCCTCGTCGACCACCACGATGGACGGCTTGGCGGCCTGGGCGGCGTCGTACAGGGCGATGACGGCCTCGGCCGGCACGGCGTTGCCCGTGGGGTTGTTGGGCGTCGTGATGAAGACGACGTCCGGCGCGTTCTCGGCGATGGCCTTCGCGGCGGCGTCGACGTCCATGGTGAAGTCGTCGCCGCGCGGGCCCGAGATCCAGCCCGTGCCGGTCCCGCGCGCGATGAGGGCGTGCATCGAGTACGAGGGCTCGAAGCCGATGGCCGTGCGCCCTGGCCCGCCGAAGGTCTGGAGCAGCTGCTGGATCACTTCGTTCGAGCCGTTCGCCGCCCACACGTGGGCGGCGGTGACCTCGTGGCCGCCGGTCCGCGTGAGGTAGTGGGCGAGCTGGGTGCGCAGCTCGACCGCGTCCCGGTCCGGGTAGCGGTTCAGGCTCCGGGCGGCCTCGCGGACGCGCTCGGCGATGCGCTCGACGAGGGCCTCGGGCAGCGGGTACGGGTTCTCGTTCGTGTTCAGCCGGACGGGCACGTCGAGCTGGGGCGCGCCGTACGGGGACTTGCCGCGCAGCTCGTCGCGTACGGGGAGGTCGTCGATGCGTACGTCGTTCACTGCCCGGGCACCTTCCATCCGAACCTCGCCTTGATGGCGGCGCCGTGCGCGGGCAGATCCTCGGCCTCGGCGAGCGTCACCACGTGGTGGGCGACGTCCGCGAGGGCGTCGCGCGTGTAGTCCACGATGTGGATGCCGCGCAGAAAGGACTGGACGGAGAGCCCGGACGAGTGGCACGCGCAGCCGCCCGTCGGGAGCACGTGGTTGGAGCCCGCGCAGTAGTCGCCGAGCGAGACCGGCGCCCACGGGCCGACGAAGATCGCGCCCGCGTTCTTGACCCGGTCGGCCACGGCGGCCGCGTCGGCGGTCTGGATCTCCAGGTGCTCGGCGCCGTACGCGTCGACGACGCGCAGGCCCTCCTCCAGGCCGTCGACCAGGACGATCGCGGACTGGCGGCCGCTCAGGGCGGGCGCGATCCGGTCCTCGACGTGCTTGGTCGCGGCGACCTGCGGCTCCAACTCCTTGGCCACCGCGTCGGCGAGCGCCACGGAGTCCGTGACCAGGACGGCGGCGGCGAGCGGGTCGTGCTCGGCCTGGCTGATCAGGTCGGACGCCACGTGCACGGGGTCGGCGGTGTCGTCGGCGAGGACGGCGATCTCGGTCGGGCCCGCCTCGGTGTCGATGCCGATGCGGCCGGTGAAGTACCGCTTGGCGGCGGCGACCCAGATGTTGCCGGGCCCCGTGACCATGTTGGCGGGCGCGCACTCCTCGGTGCCGTACGCGAACATCGCCACGGCCTGGGCGCCCCCGGCCGCGTACACCTCGTCGATGCCGAGGAGCGCGCAGGCGGCGAGGATCGTCGGGTGCGGCAGGCCGCCGAAGTCGGCCTGCGGGGGCGAGGCGAGCGCCATGGAGGCGACGCCGGCCTCCTGCGCGGGCACCGCGTTCATGATCACGGAGGACGGGTAGACGGACCGGCCGCCGGGGGCGTAGAGCCCCACGCGCTCGACCGGCACCCACTTTTCGGTCACCGAGCCGCCGGGCACGACCTGGGTGGTGTGCGGGGCGCGGCGCTGGGCGCGGTGGACGGTGCGGGCGCGGCGGATGGACTCCTCCAGGGCGGCGCGCACGTCCGGGTCCAGGTTCTCCAGGGCCTCGGTGAGCGCGGCCGCGGGCACGCGGACCCGCTCCAGCTTCACTCCGTCGAACTTCTCCGCGTAGTCGATCAGCGCCGCGTCGCCGCGATGATGCACGTCTTCGCAGATGGGCCGCACCTTCTCCAGGGCGGCCGCGACGTCGAAGTCGGCACGGGGCAGCAGGGCGCGCAGGGCATTGCCCTCGGGGAGGGCGTCGCCGCGCAGATCGATTCGAGAGATCACATGGCCAATTCTCGCAGACCGCCATCGGCGGCCGGTCGCCCGTATCACTGACTGATACCTGCCGGGCGGCAGGCCCCCCGACGGAACGGGAGACCACGTTCACCACTAGCGTTCAGGCGGTCACGGAGCGGGCATGAACGGGTGTACGAGGCACGGACACGCGCCGTGACCACGTACGGGGCTTCACCCACCACGGCATACGGGAGGACGGCAGCAGTGGTCGACGACACCGGCATCGGGGACCCGCCGGACGGCCTGACCGCCGCGGAGGTCGGCATGTGGCAGGCGTTCCGCAACGGCACGGTGTACGACCTGCGGTCGGGCGACGCGGCGGTGGACGACCCGCACGGCGGGCATCCCTGGGGTCCCGAGCGGAGCGTGCGGGCCCGCATCGTGTGCTGGCTGCTGCTCGACGGGCCGCCCGCGCTGTCGGGCCGGGTGTCGTCCCTGAAGCTGGCCGGGGTGCAGATCACGGACGTGCTCGACCTGGCGGGCGGCGTGGTCGTGCCGTACACGGAGCTGAAGGGCTGCCGCTTCGAGAAGGAGGTCCTCCTGCCGGAGGCCCGCTTCACCACGCTGCGCCTGGTGGACTGCTCGATCCCGCGCCTGGAGGCGGCCCGGGTGCACACCGAGGGCGACCTGCACCTGCCGCGCTGCCGGATCCACAACGGCATGCGGCTCACCGACGCCCACATCGGCACCGACCTGCTGCTCAACCAGGCCGTGGTCTACCGCGACCGACGCGGCCGCTCGGTCATGGGCGACGGCATGACGGTCGGCCAGGACCTCCAGGCGGAGATGCTGGAGTCGCACGGCGAGCTGCGCCTGCGCGGCGCGAAGGTCGGCGTCAGCCTGAGCCTGCGCGGCAGCCGCCTCGCCAATCCGTACGGCCGCTACGCCCTGAACGCCCCGCAGCTGACCGTCGAGCGCACCCTCTATCTGACCCCGGCCGGCGTCGGCAATCCCCCGCAGACCAGCGGCTCGACGCCCGCCCGCGGCACCCGCGTGCAGCGCTTCGAGTGCGAGGGCGGCATCCGCCTCGACGACGGCCGCTTCGGCGACGCGGTGGACTTCGGGCAGGCCCGCTTCGCGCTCCAGAACGACCAGGAGCTGTCGCTCCGCCGCGTCCAGACGCCCGAGCTGCGCTTCCTCGGCCAGGCGCCGCAGCGCGGCAGGGTCGTCCTGTCCGGCGCCCGGGTCGTCAACCTGATGGACAGGGCGGCGAGCTGGCCGGGCCCCGGCCAGCTCCAGATGGGCGGTTTCACGTACGAGAACCTCATCCCGCAGGGCGGCTTCCCGCTCTCCCTGCGCCTGCAATGGGTGGCGGCGGCCACCGCCGAGTACAACCCCGAGCCGTACGAGAAGCTCGCCACCGTCCTGCGCAACGGCGGCGAGGACGCGGACGCCCGCGAAGTGCTGCTCGCCAAGCAGCGCCGGCGCCGCGAGACGCTGCCGTTCGCCGCGAAGCTGTGGGGGTACGCGCAGGACTGGACGGTGGCGTACGGCTATCGGCCCGGGCGGGCCGCGCTGTGGATGGCGGTGCTGTGGGCGGCCAGCGCGATCGCGTTCTCGCGCGCCGACCATCCGCCCCTCAAGCCGGGCGAGCACCCCAATTGGAACCCGTCCCTGTTCGCCCTCGACCTGCTCCTGCCCGTCATCGACCTCGGCCAGGACAGCTACTGGCAGCTGCGGGGCGGCTGGCAGTGGCTGGCGGCCGTCCTGATCCTGCTGGGCTGGGTCCTGGCCACGACGGTCGCAGCCGGCGCGACCCGCCTGCTCCGCAGGAACTGAAACTCCCCCACCCGCCCGCCCTTCCTGGGGCTCCGCCCCAGACCCCGCTCCTCAAACGCCGGAGGGGCTAGAACTTT
>NZ_JBHYJH010000131.1:0-28563 GCF_042740445.1 Streptomyces sp. NPDC059003
GGGTCTGGGGCGACAGCCCCAGTGGGAAGGGCGGGTGGGTGGGGGAATCAGCCTGTCCGGCGTTTGAGGACGAGGCGCGGAGCGCCGGAGAGGAGGGGGTCTGGGGGCGGAGCCCCCAGCGGGGTCAGGTGCGGCGGCGGTCGCGCAGGACTACGAGGGCCACCACGAACGCGGTCACGAGCAGCCCCGTACCCACCGCGAACGCCAGACGATATCCGGACGTCAGGGCCTCGGCCCTGTCACCTCCCGCGGCGAGCAGCCGCTCCGTACGGGACGCCGCGAGCGTCGACAACACCGCCACCCCCACCGCCCCGCCCACCTGCTGCATCGTGTTGAACAGCCCCGACGCAAGCCCGGCGTCGTCCTCCCGCGCCCCGGACATCGCGAGCGTCGTCAGGGCAGGCAGGGCGAGCCCGAAGCCCGCGGCGAGCAGCATGACGGGCAGCAGGTCGATCCAGTAGGTGGCGTGCACGGGGACCCGGGCGAGGAGCCCGAGGACACCGGTGAGCAGGACGAGCCCCGCGACCAGCACGCGCCGCTCGCCGAAGCGGGCGTTGAGGCGGGCCGAGACGCCGAGGGACACCGCCCCGATGACGACCGCCGCCGGAAGCATGGCGAAGCCGGTCTCGGCGGCGCCGTAGCCGAGCACGTTCTGGAGGTAGAGGCCGACCAGGACCTGGAAGGCGAACATCGCGGAGACCAGGAGCAGCTGGATCAGGTTGGCGCCGGTGACGCTGCGCGAGCGGAACATCCTGAGCGGAAGGAGCGGCGTACGCACCTTGGCCTGCCGGACGGCGAACGCGCCGAGCAGCGCGACGGCGAGCGCGCCGAAGCCGAGCGTGTGCGCGGAGACCCAGCCGTGCTCCTCGACCTTGACGATGCTGTAGATGCCGAGCATCAGGCCCGCGGTGACCAGGAGGGCGCCGATCACGTCGGCGCCGGCGCGCAGCCCGAGGCCGCGGTCGGCGGGGAGGGCGGGCAGGGCGAGGAGCAGCGCGGCGAGGCCGATCGGCAGGTTGATGAAGAAGATCCAGTGCCAGTTCAGGCCGTCGGTGAGGACGCCGCCGAGCGCCTGCCCGATCGAGGCCCCCGCGGCGCCGGTGAAGCTGAACACGGCGATGGCCTTGGCCCGTTCCTTGGGCTCGGTGAACAGTGTGACGAGGATGCCGAGGCTCACCGCGGAGCTCATCGCGCCGCCGATGCCCTGGAGGAACCGGGCGGCGATGAGCGTGGCCGGGTTCGTGGCCACGCCCGCGAGGACCGAGGCGAGCGTGAACACGCCGATGCCGGCCACGAACATCCGCTTGCGGCCGACGAGGTCGCCGAGCCGCCCGGCGAGGAGCAGCAGGCTGCCGAAGGCGATCAGATAGGCGTTGACCACCCAACTCAGGCCCGCGGGCGTGAAGTTCAGCTCCTTCTGCATGGCAGGCATCGCGACGGTGACGATGCTGCCGTCGAGGACGATCATCAGCATGCCGGTGGCGATGACACCGAGGGCGAGGCGTCGGGAGCGGCCGGGAGGCGCGGGAGGCGCGGCGGACCCGGAAGACACGGGGGACGCGGAGGACGCGGAGGACGCGGCGGGGGACGCGGGGGCCGGGACGTCGGACGCTGCGGTGGCGGCCATGAGGGACTCCTGTCTGCGGGCACCGCCGAAGAGGCGGCGCGCTCGATGGGCAGGACCGTAACAGATAGTTCCGTTGCAGACTATCTACCTCGGGCGCATATCCGCTTTCTCGGCTACGCTGGCGCCATGACCGCCATGGCACCCACCCGCACGGAACCGGACCTGTCCTTCCTCCTCGACCACACGAGCCATGTCCTGCGTACGCGGATGGCGGCGGCGCTCGCCGAGATCGGCCTGACCGCGCGGATGCACTGCGTCCTGGTGCACGCCATCGGCGAGGAGCGCACGCAGGCGCAGCTCGCCGAGATCGGGGACATGGACAAGACGACGATGGTCGTCACCGTGGACGCCCTGGAGCGGGCCGGGCTCGCCGAGCGCCGCCCGTCGAGCCAGGACCGGCGGGCCCGCATCATCGCCGTCACCGACGAAGGCGCGAAGGTCGCCGTCCGCAGCCAGGAGATCGTCGACCGCGTGCACGAAGAGGCGCTCGGCGCCCTGCCGAAGACGGACCGCACGGCGCTCCTTCGTGCCCTGAACCGCCTGGTCGAGGGCCATCTGGCCACGCCCGCCGAGAGCCCGCGGCCCGCCCGGAGGGCCCGGCAGCGGGGTTAGGCTCGAACGAAGACTTCCATACGAGGGGGATCCGTCATGGCGCTGTTCGGGAACGCGCACACCGTCAATCCGGCGTCGGCGCAGCAGGAGTACGCGCGCCTCATGGGGAACGGCGAGCAGGTGTACGCCGCGTACCGCCTGATACGCGACACGATCCTGCTCACGGACCGGCGGCTGATCTTCGTCGACAAGCAGGGCATGACCGGCAAGAAGGTCGAGTACCACTCCGTGCCGTACCGGAGCATCTCGCACTTCTCCGTGGAGACCGCGGGCCACTTCGACCTCGACGCCGAGCTCAAGATCTGGATCTCCAGCAACCCGGTGCCGATCGAGAAGACCTTCACCAAGGGCGTCGACATCTACGAGGTGCAGGCGATCCTGACGCAGTTCGTCGCCCGGTAGCCGCGCGCACCAGGCACGACGGGGCGCATGGGTCGGTTTGTCGGGTACGTTCGTATAGCACCTAAAAGCTATGAGGAACGACGACCCATGATCTTCATCACCGTGAAATTCACCGTCCGCCCCGAGCGCAGCGACGACTGGCTCGACCTCGTCGACGACTTCACCAAGGCCACCCGGAACGAGCCGGGCAACATCTTCTTCGAGTGGTCCCGCAGCGTCGACAACCCGCACCAGTTCGTCCTGGTCGAGGCGTTCAAGGACGGCGACGCGGGCCGCGAGCACGTGCAGTCCGCACACTTCGCGGCCGCGATGGACACGATGTCGTACGCCATCGCGTCCACCCCCCAGATCGTCAGCACCGAGATCCCGGGCATGGACGGCTGGGGCGCGATGGGCGAGGTCTCGCCGCGCGAGGCGTAACGCGCCACCGCGACCCACACACGCGACACACGCGCGACACACGCGTACGGGAGCCCCGGGCCGTCACCGGCCCGGGGCTCCCGCCTTCCCCCCTACCCACTCCCCCCTACTGCTCGGGTACACGGTCCAGGAACCCGTACACGGACCGGATCCGGCCGTCTTCGGCGAGCTCGATCACGTCGGACCCGGCGACGGGCGCGGAACCGTCGGCGCCGGACACCAACTCCCAGGAGAACCGGGCGATCCCGTGGTGCCCGTCGACCTCGCCGTCCCAGCGGAACGTGAAGCCCGGGAACTGCTCGTGCGCCGCGTCGATGACCCCCGCGACCCCCTCGTGCCCGGTGACGTCCGCGAGCGGGTCGGTGTAGGTCCCGTCCTCGGTCCAGGCGGCGGCGACGGCCTTGCGGACAGCCTCGGGGTCACCGGCGTTCCACGCCTCGAAGTAGCGGACGACGGCGGTCTGGTGAACTTCAGGTGCGGCCATGGCTGTTCAGCCTCCTGTGCATACGTGGATGGCGAGTACGTGGATGTCGGTGCCGGAGCCCGAGCGGAGTGCGCCGCCCGGGTTCCGGGTGACTTCAGACTGCCGGGCGGGGCGGAGAGGGTCGATTACGTGTGAAGTAATGCCCGAGGTCAGGGACTTCCGGAGGCAGACGGCCCGGCCCTACGATGACTGACCAGTCAGCCACGGAGTGGGGTGCGTGCGTCATGTCACCGAAGAGGGTCGACCGTGCCGCCCGGCGGCAGAAGGTGCTCGACGCCGCCGTGCGGGTCTTCGCCCGCAAGGGGTTCGCGGCGGCGCGGATCGAGGACGTCGCGGCGGAGGCCGGGATCGGCAAGGGCAGCGTCTATCTGGAGTTCGACAGCAGAGAGGAGCTGCTCACCGCCGCGTTCGAGGAGTACGCGGCCGCGTCCGCGCGCGTCCTTGAGGAGGTCGCCGACGGCGGCGGACCTCCGCTCGACCGCCTGGCCGCGCTGGTCAGGACGGTCGTCGCCCTGCTCGCCGCCGAGCCGGACCGGACCCGCGTCCTGCTCGACGTCTGGGCCGCCGGAGCCCGCGGCGGCCCGACGCCGCCCGTCGACATGGCCGCCGTCTACCGCGACTACCGCGCGACGGTCGCCGCCCTCCTCGGCGAGGCCGCCGCCGACGGCACCGCGCGCGCGGGCGTCGGCGCGCCGCACGCGGCCGTGGTCGTCGGCGCGATCGAGGGCTGCGTCGTGCAGTGGCTGGTCGACCCGGCCCTGCCCCTCGACCGGCTCGCCGGGCCCATCGTCGACGTATGCCTGGACGGCCTGCGGCGGCGGGAGGGCGGCCGATGACGCAGGACACGCACGCGAAGGCTCCCGACTCCCCCGCGCCCTGGGTCTTATGGCTCGACGAGCGCCTGATCGGGCCCGGCGCCCGTGCCGCCGACCGCGTGACCTGTTACGGCACCGCCGCGGCCGGGAGCGTGCTCGCGACGGTGCTCCTGGCGATGGACGCCGACCCGTCGTGGATCAGCACGACGGTGGTCGCCGTCGTCGCCTTCGACCTCTTCGGCGGTGCCGCCGTCAACGCGACCGCCGCCGCGAAGCGGCAGTTCCACCGGCCGGGCAGGACGGCCCGGCACCACCTCGGCTTCGTGGCCGGGCATGTGCAGCCGTTCCTGCTGGCCCTGGCCGTGCCGGGGTTCGGGTGGGGGGCCGCGGCCGTGGTCTACGCGATCGTGCTCGGCGGGGCCGTCGTCGTGACGGCGGTGCCGGGCGAGGTGCGGCGGCCCGCGGCCTTCGGCGTGACCGTCCTCGCCGTCGCCGCCGCGACGCCCGTCGCCGTACCGGACGAACTCGCCTGGCTCGCTCCCGTGTTGTGCGTCAAGCTGCTCATCGGCCATCTCCTGCCGGAGTCATGGCCACCGTCACGGCGGGAGTCACGCGTCTGACTTCCGCGAAGGGCGTGGGTGTGCTTGCCTGGTGGGCCGATTCCGTTGCCTGATCCGGGAGTTCGCAGATGCGCAGGCGGTTGGCGGGTGGGGTGGCGGCGCTGATGCTGCTGCTCGGGGCGTGCGGTGACCCGGGGGCGGAGTCCGAAGGGCCACCCCCGGCCGAGCCGGGCGCCGCCGACAAGCCGTCCCAGACCACCCGCCAGCGCGCCAACGAACCGCCCGCGCGCCAGCAGAAACACGGCAAGTCCGCACCGCGGCCCAAGCCCACCGTCCTCTACCTCGGCGACTCCCTCGCCATGGAGAACCAGGTCGTCCTCGGCGGCCTCCTCCGCGACCGGCTCGGCGCCCGCTACACCAGCGCCCCCTACTCCGGCACCACCCTCTGCGACTACCTGGAGGGCACCGGCGAGGACTCCCTCGTACCGGACAAGGACAAGGCGGCGGCCCTGGTGCGGTCGACGCGGCCCGACTTCGTGGTGCTCCAGTTCTGGGGCAACGCGTGGGGCTACACGCCGTGCATGGACGGCATCACGTACGACAAGGCGCGGGAGCGGTACTTCGCGCGGTACGAGGCCGACGCGCGCAGGCTCGCCGGGCAGATCGGGGACGCCGCGCGGGACGCGGGGGCCAGGCCGCCCAAGGTGGTGTGGGTGCTCCAGGGCCCCGACCCGATCACGCCGGACCGGGTCCGGCAGGTCAACGACATCTACCGGCGGCGCGGCGCGGCGCACGCCGAGCTGCTCGCCGACGCGGGCAGGGCGGTGAGCCCGGCCACCGCCCGCTACACCTGGGTGCGGGAGCTGCCCTGCACGGCGTACGAGCGCGCGCACCCCTCGTACTGCACCGAGCCGGGCGGCCGTACCGCGCTGCACCTCAAGGACGACTACCTGCACTTCTGTCTGGCCCCGACCACGTCGAAGCCCAAGCCGTGCCAGGTGCGTTCGCCGGGGATCCGGCGCATCGGGCAGGCGGTGACCGACGCCGTCGCGCGCGCCGCGACCGCCGACTGAGGCTCAGCGGCGCCACGCGCTGTACGACATGACGTCCCCCGCCCGCACCCCGATGTCCGGCTGCGCCTTGGTGAACATCAGCTCAAGGCCGAGGACCGTCCCGTTCTCCGGGTCGAGGATCAGCATGTAGCGCAGGTGCTGGTCGGCGGCCCGGTACACGTACGCCTGCCCCGAGCGGCCGAGCCGGTCGGTGACCGCGCCGGCCGGGCGCAGCCCTTCCGCCTGCGCGAGGACGTCGGCGAGGGCGGCGGTCTCGCGGGCGCCGAGGGTCCAGTTGTCGAGCAGCGGCGGCAGGGAGTCGAGGAGCTGGGCGGGGGTGAGGGGGCCCGTACGGCGGGCGACGCCGCCGTCGTGGGCGTCCGTGAGGTAGTGGCGCAGGGCCGCGGGGGTGTGCGGGGGCCGGGCCTGGGGCGGGGCGTCGGGCCAGGTCGGCGGGTAGATGCGCTCGCTGAGCAGCTTGCCGTCGGACTCGACGCGCTCGGTGCGGCTGCCGTCGGCCTGCCAGCGCACCTCCCGCTCCTCGGGCAGCGTGACCGGCCGCTCCGCGTCGGGCCCGGAGTCCATGGCGAGGCTCCAGCTCTGTACGTGGGTGCCCTTGCGCAGCGTCGGCCTGCCGTCGCGCGCGGCGGCCTCCGCCCGCTCGGCGACCTCGGCGAGCGGCACGGCGGCGGACCCGGCGCGTGGGCGCAGGGCGCTCGGCGCGGCCGTGGCGGACGTGGCGGCCAGGTCGGGCAGGGTGAGCGCGAGGACCGCGGCGACGGCGACGACGGCGGCCTCCGCCCACAGCACGATGCGGCGCCGGGCGCGGCGGGTGCGGGTGCGGTGCAGGAGCTGGTTCAGGGCGCGCTCGGCGGTGGCGTCCAGGGGGCGGTCGCGCCAGGGGCCCTCGGTGGCGGAGGCGGGGTTCGCCGCGCGCAGCAGGTCAAGTTCGTCAGTCACGGTCGCCGTCTCCTGCCGTTCGTGCTGTGGGTACGTTCATCCGCATCCGGTCGATCTCGTCGCGCAGTCGGCGGCGGGCCCGGTGCAGGCGCATGGCGGCGGCGCTGCGGCTGCACCCCAGGGCCACGGCGAGGTCGTCGACGCCGAGCTCCTCCCAGGTGGTCAGGCGCAGCGCCTCCTGGTCGGCGGGGCCGAGGCGGGCGAGGGCCTCGTGCACCCAGGAGCCGGGGCGTTCGGCGTCGGGGCTCTCGACGACCTGGCCGTGGTGGGCGGCCTCGTGGTGGCCGATGCGGTGCAGGAGGCGGCGGTAGCGGCCGCGGCCGCGCACGGTGTTGGCGAGGCAGTTGCGGGCGACGCCGTACAGCCAGGGCAGCGGGGATTCGGGCAGGTCGGCGCGGCGCCGCCAGGCTATGGAGAAGACGTCCGCCACCACCTCCTCGACCTCGTGCGCCTCCCCCGCGTCGAGTCTGCGCGCCACGAAGCGGCTGACCGCCCAGTAGTGCTCGCGGTAGGCGGCCGCGAAGGCTTCGTCCGTGCTCATGAACCGTAGGTGTCCGGCATGCCCCCGATCTTCACAGCCGGCGGGTGTGATCTTTCGGGCAGGTCGGTGCGGTGAACGGGGCGGGGGGTGGCGGACACGTACGGGGCATGAGGTCAACCGTGAAGTGGCTGACGACCACGGACCACAAGACGATCGGCACGCTGTATCTGGTGACGGCGTTCGCGTTCTTCTGCATCGGCGGCGTGATGGCGCTGTTCATGCGCGCCGAGCTGGCCAGGCCCGGCCTGCAGATCATGTCGAACGAGCAGTTCAACCAGGCGTTCACGATGCACGGCACGATCATGCTGCTGATGTTCGCGACACCGCTGTTCGCGGGCTTCGCTAACTGGATCATGCCGCTCCAGATCGGCGCGCCCGACGTGGCGTTCCCGCGCCTGAACATGCTGGCCTACTGGCTGTACCTGTTCGGCTCGCTGATCGCGGTCGGGGGCTTCCTCACGCCGGGCGGCGCGGCGGACTTCGGCTGGACCGGGTACGCGCCCCTGACGGACTCCGTGCACTCCACGAACATCGGCGCCGACCTGTGGATCATGGGGCTCGCCTTCTCCGGCTTCGGCACGATCCTCGGCTCGGTCAACTTCATCACGACCATCATCTGCATGCGCGCCCCCGGCATGACGATGTTCCGCATGCCGATCTTCACCTGGAACGTGCTCCTGACCGGCGTCCTCGCGCTGCTCGCGTTCCCCGTCCTGGCGGCGGCCCTCTTCGCCCTGGAGGTGGACCGGAAGTTCGGCGCGCACATCTTCGACGCGGCGAACGGCGGGACGCTGCTGTGGCAGCACCTCTTCTGGTTCTTCGGCCACCCAGAGGTCTACATCATCGCCCTCCCCTTCTTCGGCATCATTTCCGAGGTCATCCCGGTCTTCTCCCGGAAGCCGATGTTCGGCTACATGGGCCTGGTGGGCGCGACCATCGCGATCGCGGGCCTGTCGGTGACGGTGTGGGCCCACCACATGTACGCGACGGGCGCGGTCCTGCTGCCCTTCTTCTCCTTCATGACGTTCCTGATCGCCGTACCGACGGGCGTGAAGTTCTTCAACTGGATCGGCACCATGTGGAAGGGCTCGCTGTCCTTCGAGACCCCGATGCTCTGGGCGACCGGCTTCCTCATCACGTTCGTGTTCGGCGGCCTGACCGGAGTGCTCCTTGCCTCCCCGCCGATGGACTTCGCGGTGACCGACTCGTACTTCGTCGTCGCGCACTTCCACTACGTCATCTTCGGCACGGTCGTCTTCGCGATGTTCGCCGGATTCCACTTCTGGTGGCCCAAGTTCACGGGGAAGCTGCTCGACGAGCGCCTGGGGAAGATCACCTTCTGGACCCTCTTCGTCGGCTTCCACGGCACGTTCCTCGTCCAGCACTGGCTGGGCGCGGCCGGAATGCAGCGCCGCGTCCCCGACTACCTGGACGCCGAGGGCTTCACCGGCCTCAACACCCTCTCCACGATCTTCTCGTTCCTCCTCGGCATGTCCCTCCTCCCGTTCTTCTACAACATCTGGAAGACGGCGAAGTACGGGGAGTACGTCGAGGCGGACGACCCCTGGGGCTACGGCCGCTCCCTGGAGTGGGCGACGTCCTGCCCGCCGCCACGCCACAACTTCGTGTCGCTGCCGCGCATACGCTCCGAGTCCCCGGCGTTCGATCTGCACCATCCGGAGGTCGAGGCGGACTCCCGGGAGCTGGCCCCGACGCCGGAGAGGGCCGCGCTGTGACCGCCATGGACGACCGCCCGGCCGTCGACACGGCCCTCCTCATCCACGAGATCGAGGGCCACCTCCTCGTGGAGTCCGCCCGCACCGAAAGCCGCGCCGCCGCCGCTCGCTTCGCCCGCCGCCTGCCCTGGCTCACGGACGCGGAACGCGAGGAGGTCGAGCGGGCCTACGCCGACGACCACCTCGCCCTCACGCGCCACACCTGGCGCCACACCGCCCGGCGGTGCGGGGAGCTGCGCGCCGAGTACGAGGGCCGGTACCGGCGGCTGCGCCAACGGGTTCTGGCCGGGGGCCTGTTGGGGGTGGTCGGGGCCGTGGTGGCTGTTGTCGCGGTGCTCGCCGGGGTGTGATCCGGCTGGGAGGCCCCCATGCCCGCCCCTTCCCGACCTGGGGCTCCGCCCCAGACCCCGCTCCTCAAACGCCGGAGGGGCTTGAATTCTCGCCGGTGCGGCAAGGTTTTAGCCCGTCCGGCGTTTGAGGACGAGGCGCGAAGCGCCGATAAGCGGGGGTCCCAGGGGGCGGAGCCCCCTGGTTCGGGAAGGGGCGGGTCTGGGGCGCACCCGCGAGGGCTACAGCGGCAGCCCGTAGTCCTTGCAGTCCGGCTTGAAGTCCGGCTTGTTCGGGCCCAGGGTGTTGACGATGTTCTGGGTCGTCGGGCCGTCCGTGAACAGGCCCACGTGACCCACGGGGTTACCCGGGCACTGCTCCTGGAGCGCGATGTTGCGGACGCCGTCGCCCTTGAGGAAGCCCCGGTCGTAGGGGGTGGCGATGATGTCGTTCTTCGTGGCGATGACCGTGTAGCGCACGCCGGGGACGGTGTCGCCGTCCGCGAACAGCGCCTTCTGGAACGCCGAGTCCTGCTCCTGGTCCTTGAGGCCTTGCAGGTCCAGGTGGTCGAAGGCGTCGTTGACCAGTCCGAGCAGGCCGAGCGCGCGGCCCAGGTTCACCAGGCCGCTGAGGCTCGTGCCGTGGTTGGTGGGGGCGAGCGCGACCAGCTGGTCGACCTTCTTCGCACCGCCGAGCCGCTTGATGTAGTGGTTGGGCAGCATGCCGCCCTGCGAGTGCCCGACGATGTCGACCTTCTTGGCGCCGGTCTTCGCGAGCACCTTGTCCACGAACGCGCCGAGCGCCTCGGACGACTTGGCGATGCCGGTCAGGCCCCCGACGCGTCCGCCGAGGTTGAACGGGCTGCCCATGCCGTAGTTGAGGGCGAAGACGCAGTGCCCCTCGTTGGCGAGCGTCGGGCCGATCTTGACCCAGTTGGCGCCGAGGTTCACGCCGGTGCCGTGGACGAGCACGACGGGTTCGGGGTGCTCGGCGGTCGGCTTGCACGACCAGTCGTTGACGCCGGCCACGGCGTCCGGGCTGAAGAGGAAGTTGCTGACGCCGTCGGCGACGCCGCCGACGGGGTACTGCCCCCGCTGTTCGGCGGCCCCCGCCGGGGCGCTCCCGGCGGTGAGGGCGGTGGCGGCCAGGGCGACGGGTACGGCGACCCCGGCGGCTAAGCGGCGCAGGGTGCGCCGCGGTCGAACGGGTGCGGTCGTTCTGTTCACGGTTCCGGTCCCTTCGGTCCGTAGGTCCTTCCGGGCATGGGCGATCGCTCATCGACACAGACACAGACACGGCCATGGGCATGGACATGGGCATGAACATGACAGGTCTACGTCGAGAATTCTGAAACGACATCGCTTCAGAATTGGTTACTTGAAAGTAGGCCCGCGGTAACACCGGCGCAAGAGTCGTGCGCGCGTCAATTTCGGTGTGGGGTCAGGACGTTGAGGAACACCCAGGTGACGCGGGCGCCACGCCGGGCATCCCGTCGGCCGGGGCGGGCGTGGGCTGGGCGAGCAGCAGGGTGAGGTCGTCCGCGAGCGGGGTGCCGCCGGTGTGGTGGTGCAGGAGATCGGTGAGGCACCGCAGCGCGTCGGGCAGGGCGGGCGCGGACAGGGCGGCGTGGCAGCGGGGCGCGTCGGGCAGGAAGGGCGCGCTGTCGGCGTCGCGGGCGTCGGTGAGCCCGTCCGTATACAGGAGCAGGCGCTGGCCCGAGGTCAGATGGACGCGCTGGAGGAGGGGCGCGGGGCGCAGGCCGAGCGGGGGCGAGGGCCGCGGCGGGGTGAGCAGTTGCAGTCGGCGTCCGGTGCGCAGGGGCGGCGGGTGGCCGCAGTTGACGACGTGGGCCTCGCCGGGGTGGAAGTCGACGAGCAGCAGGGTGACGAAGTCCTCCGGGCCGAGCTCGGGGCCGAGGTGGTCGTCGAGGGCGTGGGCGAGCCGGACCGGGTCGGGCTCGGTGGCGGCGGTGCGCCGGAACGCGGCGAGGACGGCGGCGGCCACCCGCATCGCCTGGATGCCGTGCCCCTTGACGTCGGCGAGCAGCACGCGCGGGCCCGCGGCGGTGAGCACCGCGTCGTGCACGTCGCCCCCTATGCGGGCGTGCCCGTCGGCGGGGCGCGTGTGGACCGCGAGGTCGACGTGGCCGACGCGGTCGGGCAGCGGGCGGGCCAGCGCCTCCTGGGCCGTGTCGGCGAGTCGGGTCATCCGGTCCAGCGCACGCTCGGCGCGTGCGCGGGTGTGCGCCGTCACCACCGCCCATGTGGAGACCGCCACGATGTTCAGCACGTCCGCGAGACCGCGCACGGACGCGGGCCACGCCCCCGCCAGTGTCAGTACGAGCGCGGCGGCGCCCAGGGCGGCGGTGGCGCGCGCCGAGAGCCGCTGGGCGGCGAGGAGCGGCCCGACCAGGAGCAGCGCGTGCAGGGGCTGGTGGGCGATGACCGTGACCGAGGCCGCGGCGATCTGTGCGCCCACCGCCGTGGCCAGCCACTTGCGCTGTGTTTCCACTGCGTCCCCCTGGTCGTCTGGTGAAGTTCGGTTTTCCGCGCACGACCCCTGTGTGCGGGGTACTGTGCCAGCTTCGATGACGGTCCGTGGCCGATTCGCCACACCCCGCACGCCGAAGCCGCGGCGCCGGGAGCGTCGAACAGGACCGGGAGCGCCGAGCGGGACACGGGCCGCCTCGTATACGGACTCACGTAACGACACGTAACGAACTGACGTATACGGACTCAAGGGGGGCGAAGTGGCGGATCTGCGGGGGTCGGCGGCGGCGGACAACCTGCCGCGCGGAAGCGGCACGGACGTGATCGGCCGACGGGGTGAACTGGCCGAGCTCGCGGGGCGCTTGGCCCGGCACCGCCTGGTGACGGTGAGCGGGGTGGGCGGCGTCGGGAAGACCTGCCTGGCGCGGCGGGTCGCCGCCGAGGCGCGGCCTCGCTTCCCGGACGGCGTGTGGTGGGTGGAGCTGTCCCCCCTGGAGCACGGCGCGATGCTGCCCTACGCGATCGCCGAGGCGCTGCCCCTGGTCGGCCAGAGCACCCGGCCGACGCTCGAAGTGGTCGCCGAGTACCTGGCCGAACGGAATCTCCTGCTCGTCCTCGACACCTGCGAGCACGTGGTCCGGGAGTGCGCCGACACGGTGGCGGCCCTGCTGATGGTGGCCCCCCGGCTGCGGGTGCTCGCCACCAGCCGCCGCCCCCTCGGCCTGTCCGTCGAGGACGTCGTGCCGCTCGACCCGCTGCCCGAGGCGGACGCGCTCGCGCTGCTCACGCGGCGGGCCGGCGAGGCGGTCCCCGGCCTCCCGCCCGGCCTCACCCTCGGCCTCGCCGAGGGCGCCGGAGGCGGCGAGGCGGCCGCCCTGTGCCGCAGGCTCGAAGGGCTCCCCCTCGCCATCGAACTGGCCGCCGCCCGCCTCCGCGACATGACCCCGGCCGAGCTCAACCGGCGCCTGGAGGACCGCTTCGAAGTCCTCGGCGAGACCCGGCAGCCGGTGTACGAGGCCGACCCGCCCTGGCACCAGGCGCTGCGCACCGCGATCGGCTGGAGCCACCAGCTGTGCACGCCCGCCCAGCGCCTCGCCTGGGCCCGCCTGTCGGTGTTCGCCGGGACCTTCGACAAGGAGGCGGCGCGGCGGGTGTGCGCGGACGAGCGGCTGCCCGACCGGGACGTGCCGGGCCTGCTCGCGTCGCTCGTCCAGAGCTCGATCGTGGAGTGGGAGCCCGCCGGGTCCGAGTCGCGCTACCGGATGCTGGACACCATCCGCGAGTTCGGCGCGTCCTGGCTGCGCGGCCTCGGCGAGGAGGACGAGGTGCGCCGCCGCCACTTCGACCACTACCTGGCCCTGGCCCGCACCGCCGACGCCGCCTGGATCGGCCCCGACCAGGTGGCCTGGCAC
Organism: Streptomyces sp. NPDC059003; assembly: GCF_042740445.1. Lineage (NCBI taxonomy): Bacteria > Bacillati > Actinomycetota > Actinomycetes > Kitasatosporales > Streptomycetaceae > Streptomyces > Streptomyces sp. NPDC059003. The sequence continues at coordinate 13,438 of NZ_JBHYJH010000131.1, forward strand.
GGCCGTACGACCGCCGAGCACGCCAACTTCCGTGCCGCGCTGGACTTCTGCCTCGCCGAGGGCGACGGGTACCGGGCCCAGGAGCTGAGCGGCGCGCTGTGGTTCGTCTGGTTCGCGTGCGGGTTCACCACGGAGGGGCGGCACTATCTCGACCGGGCCCTGGCCCTGCGCCACACCCCCGACCACACGCGCGGCAAGGTCCTGTGGGTCCGCTGCCTGATCGCCATCGGCCACGGCGACACGGAGACGGCCGTCCGGACGGCCGCCGCCTTCCGGGAGACCGCGGCCGGCTCGGACGACACCGCCGACCCGACCGTGGCCCAGGCCGCCGCCTTTCTGACCGGCGCCGTCTTCGCCGCGTACGGCCGCCACGCGCGGGCCGTCGAGACGTTCGGCACGGCACCGCACGCCCGCGCCGCGCGGGGCCGCTACGCCTCGGCGTGGGGTCTGATCCGGGCCTCCCTCTCCTTCTCCCACGTCTTCCTCGGCCAGTTCGACCAGGCGGCGGCCGTCTCCGGCGAGCTGTGCGCCGAGTCCGCACGCCACGGCGAGCTCTGGCTGCACTCCTACGGCGACTACACGCTCGCCCTCGCCGAACTCTCCCGGGGCCGGGCCGGCGAGGCCGCCGCCCACGCCCGCGCCGCGGTGCGGGGCAAACGCCTCCTGCACGACAGCCTGGGCACCGCCATCTCCCTCGATCTGCTCGCCTCCGCGGCCCTCGCCTGCGGGGACGCCGAACGTGCCGCCCGCCTCCTCGGCGGCGCCGACCGGCTCTGGGGGACCATCGGCAGCGCGCGCGTCGGCGTCCAGGAGCTCGCCGACGCGCGGGCGGCCTGCGAGGCGGGGGCCCGCGCGCTCATCGGCGACGCCGCGTACGAGGCCGCGTTCCACGCCGGGTACGAGGGTGATCTGGACGCCGTCGTCACGGAGGCGCTGACGGTGTGATCGCAGTGCGCGCAGGGCGCAGGCGTGACAATGTCCGTGCGAAGCCGGGGAGTTGGGGTACCGGTGGAGGTACCGGCGGGTGAGGGGAGCGGAATCGGTGTTGTCCGACGAGGCGCGGGGCGCGCGGCGGCCGGCGAGGGCGTACGGAGGCAGGTCCGCCGAGGAGCGCCGGGCCGAGCGGCGGGGGCGCCTCCTGGAGGCGGCCGTCGAGCTCTTCGGCGCGGGCCCCGGCGCGTACCGCTCCGCGTCGGTCGCGGCCCTGTGCGCCCGCGCCGACCTGTCCACGCGCCAGTTCTACGAGGAGTTCCGCAACCTCGAAGAGGTGCTTGCCGTCCTCCACGGCCAGGTCCAGAAGGCCGCGCAGTCCGCGATCATGCGGACGCTCGCGGAGCAGGTGGAGGGCTCCGTGCGGGAGCAGGCCGAGGCCGCGTTCCGCGCGTACGCGCAGGTCCTCACCGCCCATCCGCACCTCGTCCGCATCGCGTTCGTCGAAGTCACCGGGGTCAGCCCCGAGTTGGAGAAGCAGCGCCTGGAGGCCCGGAAGGGGTGGGTGGACCTGCTCGTCGCCGCGCTGGACGAGGCGGCGGCCCGAGGCGAGATAGGCGCCCGTGACTACCGCATAGCCGCCCTCGGCTTTGTGGCGGCGGTCAACGGCCTGCTGTACGACTGGACGGCGGGGTACGTCGACGCGAGCCTCGACACGATCGTGGACGAGCTGATGCGCATGTTCATGGGGCTGCTCCAGGCGCCGCCCGCAGCGGAGTGATCGGCGCGTCAGGAGCGTGATCAGCGCGTGATCAGCGCGTCAGAAGCGTGATCAGCTCGTCGCGGCTGTTCACGCCGGTCTTGCGGTAGACCGCCTTGAAGTGGTCGTTCACCGTGTGCGGTGACAGGTCCAGGCGGCGCGCGATCTGTTTGGCCTGCATCCCTTCCAGGGCGTGCTGGACGACGAGCCGTTCCTTGGGCGTGATGCCGTGCCAGGCGGACAGGGCGGTGAGCAGGTGGTCGGCGGGGGCCGACTGGATGGTGGCGGCCACGTGTCCCTGCAGCGGGCCGTCCAGGGGCTGCGCGCTGACCGTGATCCAGCCGCGGGACGTGGGGACGCGGGCCGTGGTGTGCCGGTCCCCGCGCCGGGCGGCGACCAGGGGCGCCCACAGCGGGGTGACCGTGCGGCCGCCGTCGGCGTGCAGGGGGTCCGTGGCCAGGCTCCGCAGCCACGCGTGCGCGTCCGGTGTGGCGGAGCTGATCCAGTTGCACGGGTCGATGATCAGCGTCCCGGGGCCAGGACCGGCGCGCGCGGGCCCGAGCCGCCCCGCCCTGCCGACGAAGCTCCGTACGGCGGCGGCCAGGCGCGGTCCGAGGCGGGCCGCGCAGTCGGCGTCCTCCTCGGTGAACGCCCGCGCACCGGGCCCGCGCAGCAGCGCGAGCCCACCCCAGGCGCGGCCGCGCAGCGTGAGCGCGACGCGCAGTTCACAGCCGACGCCCTCGGCGGCCATCAGCTCGTGCCAGGGCGCCGTGACGGCGTCCTTGGGCGAGCCGGTGCCGAAGACGCGGACCGGGTGGGGGCCGCGGACGAGGGCCGCGAACGGGTTGAGGTCGTGGTCGGCGCGGTGGCTGGTCTCCAGGCGGAAGCACGCGTACGGGCTGTAGCCGTGGCGCCGGGCGGCGAAGGCGGGGGCGTCGGCGACCGGGTCCAGGCCCACCAGCCAGAACCCGTCGTGCGGCAGGACGTGCCCGACCAGGCGCGCGATCTCGTCGGCCAGATCACTCAGGTCCGAGGACTCGGACGCCGTACCGAGCACGCACCGGGTCACTGTCTCGATGGTCCAGGACACTTCGCCAGTATGACCACAACCCCTTGATTTTCGGGGGCACTTGCGCGTTCTCCGCCGCTCCGGGACGGCTGGCCGGCTACGCCTCTGCCAGCACCTCGTGCGCCAGGGTCACCAGGTCCCGGATCGCCGGGTGACCGCCCCCCTCCCGCCAGGCCAGGACGAGCGGGACGGGGGGCGTGTCCTCGAGGAGGCGGTAGACGAGGGACGGGTGGGCGTGGTTGCTCGGGGTCGCCGCCGTGGTGACGCCCACCGCTCGGCCCGCCGCGACGGCGATCAGCCACTCGTCGGTGTTCGTGACCTCGATGGTCGCCGTGGGCCGGGCGTCCGGCGGCCACAGGTCCAGGGTCGTCGTGCCGGAGACCGTGTTGAGGGCGACCGGGTGGGCGGCGAGGTCGGTGAGGGTGACGCGGTCGAGCCCGGCCAGGGGGCTGTCCGCCGCCATGACGACGTACCGCTCCTCCTCGAGGAGCAGTTCCGTACGCAGACCGGGCGCGGTCACCGCCCCGCGCAGCAGCGCCGCGTCGACCTTGCCCTGGGTCAGCCCCGCCGTACGGTCGTCGACGCGCAGGAGCTCCAGCGGGGTGCCGGGGTGCGTCTCGTCCCAGCGCCGCAGCAACGGCACGGTGTGGTCGCCGAGCGCGGCCCACGTGTGGCCGAGCCGCAGCGGCCAGCTCCGCAGGCCCCGGGGGTCGAGCGCCGTCTCCACGGCGGCGATGGCGGCCGCCGCCTTGTCGCGGAACGTACGGCCCTCCGCGGTCAGCTCGAAGTGGTGCGTGGACCGGTCGGCGAGGCGGGTGCCGAAGTGGTCCTCCAGCTGGCGCAGGGTGCGCGAGAGCGCGGGCTGGCCGACGTGGAGGCGGGCGGCGGCGCGCGTCACGTTGCCCTCGTCGGCGATGACGAGGAAGGCCCGCAGATGCCGCAGCTCAATGATCATGCCTCCGGAGCATAACCGCAGGGAATTAGGCATTTCACGCGGCGCGGCCGCATTTCTAGCGTGGAGGGCATGACCACCACCACGGCACCGACGCCACGGGTCCCGGCCACGCCCGCCTCCCTCACCGGCGTGGGCCTCGTCCTCGCCGGCACCCTCTCCGTCCAGTTCGGCTCGGCCTTCGCCGCGCTCCTGTTCCCCCGCGCCGGAGCCCTCGGCACGGTCGCGCTCCGCGTGACGTTCGCGGCGGTGCTGCTGCTCGTCGTCACGCGGCCCCGCCTGCGCGGGTACGCGCGCCGCGACTGGGCGGTCGTCGGCGGGTACGGCCTCGCCCTCGGCAGCATGAACGTCCTCTTCTACCAGGCCATCGACCGCATCCCGCTGGGCGCGGCCGTCACCCTCGAAGTCCTCGGCCCGCTCGTCCTGTCCGTCGTCGCGTCACGCCGCGCCGCCAGCCTCCTGTGGGCCGGGCTCGCGCTCGCCGGCGTCTATCTCCTCGGCCACGACGGCTTCGGCCGACTCAACGCCGGGGGCGTGGCGTTCGCGCTCGGCGCCGGTGCGATGTGGGCGGCGTACATCCTGCTCAGCGCCCGCGCGGGCGCCCGTTTCCCGCGCCTGGACGCCCTCGCCATCGCGATGGCCGTGGCCACCCTCGTCAGCCTGCCCCTCGGCATCGGCTCCGCGGGCGGCACCCTCATCGAACCGGGCGTCCTCGTCCTCGGCCTGCTCATCGCCGTCATGTCGTCCGGGGTGCCGTACGCCCTCGAACTGCTCGCCCTGCGCCGCCTGCCCGCCGCCACCTTCGCGGTCCTGACGAGCCTGGCGCCCGCCGTCGCGGCGACGGCGGGCTACCTGGTCCTCGGCCAGGACCTGACCCTGACGCAGTGCGCGGCGATCGCGCTGGTGGTCCTCGCGAGCTCCGGCGCGGTCCGGTCGGGCCGCCGCCGGTGAGCCGGTCAGCGCCGCGTGAGCGCGTTGTCCACCAGGCGCAGGGCGGCCCGGGACTGCGCCTCCTTGCGGGCCTCGTCCATCCACAGGGTGTACATGGCGGCGGCCACCGCCCGGGAGCCGTCCGGCGTGACGCCGCTCTCGGAGATGACGCCGAGGTGCGTGCCGCCGTGGAACCAGATGCCGGACCGGCTCGCCGCGGTGGGCCGCCAGGCGATGCCGAGGCCGTACCGCACACCCCGTACGGGGATCCAGTCGTCCGCCGGGACCGTCCGCTTCATCGCGGCCAGCTGGGCCGGACGCAGCAACCGGCCGCCCATCAGGGCGCTCAGGAAGGTCGTGAAGTCGTGCGGGGTGCTGATGATGCCGCCGTCGGACCCGCCACCGGCCGCGAGCGTGGTGTCGGTCAGGCGGGAGCTGCCGGGGAACGCGGTGTACGCGGTGGCCGTGGGCTGCGGGAGGTACACCGACGTACCCGGCGTGAAGGTGTGCCGCAGGCCCAGCGGTTCGATGACGCGGTCGTGGACGAGCTGCGCCCACGGGCGGCCGGTGACCTTCTCCAGGAGCAGGCCGAGGAGGACGTAGTTGGTGTTGGCGTAGCTCCAGCGCCGCTCGTCCTCCGGGTGGTCGCGGTCGGGCAGCCAGGCGGGTGGCTTGCGCAGGGCGGCGGCGACCTGCTGTTCGGCGGAGGCGGGCGCCCGGAAGCGCTTCTCGCGGTACGCGTCGGGCGTGAAGTCGCCGGGGTCCAGGTAGTCGCCGAGCCCGCTGGTCTGGCGCAGCAGGTTGGTGACGGTGACGCGGCGGCCGTCGTGGCCGTGGCCGTGGACCAGGCCCGGCAGCCACCGCTCGACGGTGTCGGTGAGCGAAAGCCGTCCCTCGCCGACGAGTTGGAGGGCGAGGGTGGCGGTGACGGTCTTGGTGTCGCTGCCGATGCGGTAGTACGCGTCCCACGGCACGGGGCGCCGGTCGGTCAGGTCGGCGACGCCCGACCGGGCGGAGGCCCGCCCCTGCGGCGTACGCAGCTCGGCGAGGACGCCGGTGGCGCCGGTGGCGTGGACGGCGTCGGTGTCGCGCTGGAGGGTGCGGTCCCGGTGCGCCGGGGCTGCGACTGCGGATACGGGGCCCGCGGCGAGGGCCGCCGCGGCCGCGCCCGTGAGGGCGGTACGTCGACTGAAAGTCATCGCGTCTCCTTTACCGACTGCGGCTTCGGGCAGGTCAGGTCGCGGGCGGGCAGCTTCCTGCCGCCCAGATAGGCGTTGACGGCGTCGTCGGCGCACGGGACCGGGGTCTTGCCTTCGGCGCCGCGCCCGTACACACCGTGGGAGCGGATGTCCGCCGACAGCAGCCGTGAGCCCTTGAGCTTGCGGTGCAGGGCGAGGGCGCCGTCGTAGGGGACGTTGTTGTCGCGGACGGCCTGGAGCATGAGCACCGGTACGTGGTTGTTGACGATGCGGGTGCCGGGCTCGCGGGGCGTGGACTTCCAGAACGCGCAGGGCGCGGTCATGTCGTTGACCAGCGGCCCGAAGACGGGCTGCGTCGCGCGGCTGCGCTGCATGTTCTTCCAGTACGTCTCCGAGTCCTCGGGCCACCCGCCCGCGGGCCAGCCGCCGTCGCCGCACATGAAGATCGCGCCGCCGGTCATCGAGGCCTCCACGTCGGGCGAGTTGAGGAACCCGAGCAGGGCCGCGAGCTCCGAGTTCGGCTCGACGTCCTTGCCTTCGGCGGCGTCGACGAGGGTGCGGACCGTCCGGGCGAGTGCCGCGTCGTTCTCCGCGTGCTGCACGAACTGCCGCAGGAACAGCCGCGTCAGCGGCGCGCTGATCCGCGTGCCCGCGAGCGGAATGGGCCGCGTCTCCGCGCGCTTGAGCAGGCGCTGTACGTTCCCCCGCACCTCCTTGGCCGTACGGCCGAGGTGGTACGTGTCCGCGTGCCGCGCGGTCCACGCCGCCCACTCGTCGAGCCCGGCCTCCTGCGGCTTGCCCGCCCGCTGGAACAGCTCGTACTGCGTCGCGTCCGGGTCGGTGGACGAGTCGATGACGATCCGGTCGGCGCGGCGCGGGAACAGCTGCGTGTAGACGGCGCCCAGGTCGGCGCCGTAGGAGACCCCGTAGTACGACAGCTTGCGCTCGCCGAGGGCGGCCCGGATGGCGTCCATGTCGCGGGCGACGTTGCGGGTGGACGCGTGCGGGAGCAGCGCGGCGTTGTCGCCGTGGGCGAAGCAGCGGTCGGCGGTGCGGCGGGCCCGCGCGGCGCCGTCCTCGAAGTCCTGCCGGGGGCTGGTCTTCTTGCGGGGCGGGTCCTGTGGCCCGGCCGGGCCGCAGCTGATCGGCGTGCTGTCCCCCAGGAAACGGGGATCGAAGCCGATCAGGTCGTACTGATCGCCGACCTTCCCCAACGTCTCCTTCAGAGCGAGGGTGTTGGCGAGCCCCGTGCCGCCGGGCCCGCCCGGGTTGGAAAGGAGGATGCCGCGCCGGTGGGCCTGGTCCTTGGCCTTCACGCGGGAGACGGCGATGCGGATCGTGCGGCCGCCGGGGTCGGCGTAATCCAGCGGTACGGCGACCTTGGCGCACTCGGCGCCCGCCGCGACGAGCTCCTTCTGCTCGGCGGGGCAGGCGCCCCAGCGGGGGCCGGGCGGCGGTGCGGCCTTGTGGGCCGTCGCTGGTCCGGCGCCCGCGAGGATTCCGGCGAGGCCGAGTCCGGCGGCGAGCCAAGGGGTGAGACGCATGGGTGTTGCTCCCGGAGCGGGTTGGCGGATGATCACCAACGACGCTATGCAGCAGTCGATGTGCGGGCCATCCGGCCAGCCGGGCCCGTGACCCGGGGGTTATCCCCAGCAGCTGAGGCGGGAGGCGTCGGCGTCAGCACCGCAAACGCCGTAACGGATCGTAAGGGCCGCTTCCTCATGGGGCCAGAATGCGCCATTCCGGGCAATAGATGCGGGCGATATGCGCACCAAGTTCCCATATCCAACCCTTGCGCCCTACAGGAACGTTGAGGGGCCACCTACTCGTACCCCACGGACGACTTTCAGCCATATGGTTGGACAATTCCGCCACTGGGGATGAGCAGTTGCCTAGCTTTCCCCGCGAACGATCACCGCTCCGGGGCGACTGACCACGCCTGGGGGCCGTGATCTGCACGTTCATGAGATGCAGACCAACTTTCAATGGGAAGAAGCATGCGCCTCCATAGCGCTCGTAGCGCGTCACTCATATCGATCGCCGCCGTCAGCCTGCTCGTGGGCAACGCCTCCGTGAGCCACGCCGAATCAACGGATGTCCCGCGCATCGTCGACACCACGGCGTACGAGAAGGAAGGCGGCACGGACCCCAAGTCCATGCTCCCCGAAGGCGAGGCGATTCCTGCCGAGAGCAGGGACGTCGCGGACTTCGCCGACCTGCTCACGCGCACGACCGGCCTCCAATTGCTTCAGGCCCCGGCTCAGGAACGCTACGAAGAGATCGGCAGCACGCTGCGGATCAGTCTCGGCGACGAGAACGACGAGGACTTCGCCCACTCCCTCACGGTCACCCGGGTGACGGTGAAGGGCGACGTGCCCGAATCGGTCCTGTCCTCCGAAGGGGACGAGACCCGACGGACCACTCTGCCGGACGGCACCCAGCTCATGACGGCCAAGGGCGGCGCCGGGGTCACCGTGAGTCTGCTCTCCCCCGGCGGTCAGCTCACGGTGTGGGACGCACCCGGCCCGACCGAGGCGTCGCCGCTCACCGTGCAGCGCCTCACCGAGTGGGCGACCACCGTCGAGACCCAGCACCCCGGTGCCGTCGACATGGCTGCCTCTCCGGGCCTCCGGGCCGCCAAGCCGTCGTGCCAGCTGAAGCTCACCAAGCCCTTCAAGCACGGGTCACTGACCATTCAGGCCGACGCCTTCATGAGCTGTGACCAGAAGGGCAGAGGGAACTTCACCGCCAGCCTGCGGCAGTACCACGGCCTCGGTCTGTGGAAGTCCAAGAGCATCAGGGGCTACACCAACAAGCACGACAAGATCTTCCCTGTCACCCTCAACTTCAAGTGCAGCCGCGCCACGGTCAGCAAGTGGGTCTACCGTGCCGACATAGGCAACGCCACCCTGCGCAACGGCAACGGCTACTGGGGCAGGCACAACATCCACTCGAAGACGTCGGGGATTCACTGCGCCTGAGCAGGCCTTGTTACGGTGCAGAGTGACGGTGGCCGGGCACCGTCACTCTGCCGTCGAAAGGGATGCAGTGGCCGAGCAAGAACGTCGTCCGGACTCGGCCGACCTCGCCGTGATCGGTTGTGGCTGGGTTCTGATCGTCGCGGTCGTGAGTGTGCCCGGTCTGGTGGTGGACGACGGGCCGCTGATCGCGTACATGGCTGGTCTCGGTGCCGTGATCGCGTCCCTCTGGGCGCGCAAGCGGTTGCGGCGGCGGGGCTGACGGGGCGGGGGGTGACGCTCCGCGACAGCCGACGCTCAGACCAGGGTGGAGATGCAGAACGGGTGGCCCGCGGGGTCGAGGAGGACTCGCCAGCGGGTGGGGTCCGGCTGGAAGTCCGGCTTCACCGCCCCCAGGGCGAGCAGCCTGGTCTCGGCGACGTCGAGGTCGTCGACGCCCAGCTCTATGTGGGCCTGCTTCTCCTGGGACGGGGTCTGCCAGGTGGGCGGGCGGTAGTCCGTCAACCTGTTGAACCCGAGGCCGGCCGCGCCCTCCTGGCCGAGCAGGACGAAGTGGTCGCTGGAGAAGACGACGGGCAGGCCGAGTATCTCGCCGTAGAAAACGGCCAGTTCAGCCGGGTGGCTACCGCCGCCGCGCCGGATCCCACGTGCCGCCGCTGATACGCGACGACGAAGAAGCATTCGTCGTCGCGGCCGGACCGCGCGAGGACACACTCAGCGGTGCCCTCGGCGGCGACGAGGCCGCACTCTTGGCGCGCCTCAAACTCCGGCAGGTGCTGTCGCTCAGCGGACGACGTCGAAGACGTTCATCTGGAGGCCGTTGGCGTACGTCTCGTGCTCGACGAGCTTCAGCTTCTGGGCGTCCTTGTCCGTGCCGCTGAAGAGCCTCTTGCCCGCGCCGAGCAGGAACGGGAAGACCAGCAGGTGGTAGCGGTCGATCAGACCGGCGTCCGAAAGTGCCTGGTTCAGGCTGGCGCTGCCGTGGACGATGATCGGGCCGCCCTCGGTCTCCTTCAGCGCGGCGACCTCGTCGAGGGAGCGCAGGATCGTCGTCTCGCCCCAGTTGTCCACCAGCTTGTCCTCGGTGAGGGTGGTGGAGACGACGTACTTCGGCATCACCTTGTAGCCCGCGAACTCCTCCATGTCCGGCCACACCGGGCTGAACGCCTCGTAGCTCGTGCGGCCGAGCAGTATGGCGGTGGCCTCCTCCTGCTCACGGCTCTTGATGTCGTACGCCTCGGGGAGGAACTCGACGTCCTTGAAGGTCCAGCCCGCGTTCCGGTACCCCGGCTCGCCGCCCGGGGCCTCCACGACACCGTCGAGCGAAATGAAGGCGGTGCTGATCAGAGTACGCATCTCGGGTTCCTCGGCATCTCGTGTCTGAATCTCGGCGGGTCAAGCCGGTGCGCGATTGGACCACACTCGCGGCCCCTGCGCACCAACCATGAACTCAGACTGCAGATCCCGGAAAAACTCATCGGCCGCTGTCAGACCAGCGTGGAGATGCAGAACGGGTGGCCCGCGGGGTCGAGGAGGACTCGCCAGCGGGTGGGGTCCGGCTGGAAGTCCGGCTTCACTGCCCCCAGGGCTAGGAGTCGGGCCTGGGCTGCGTCCAGGTCGTCGACGCCCAGCTCTATGTGGGCCTGCTTCTCCTGGGTCGGGGTCGGCCAGGTGGGCGGGCGGTAGTCCGTCAACCTGTTGAACCCGAGGCCGGCTGCGCCCTCCTGGCCGAGCAGGACGAAGTGGTCGCTGGAGAAGACGACGGGCAGGCCGAGTATCTCGCCGTAGAAAACGGCCAGTTCAGCGGGGTCAGGGCAGTCGAAGGTGACGGCGGCGTAGCGGAACGTCGGCGCGTTTTCTGAACTCATGGCGGAGACGGTAGGGCGTGACCCGGACAGGTTCGGTCCTGGTTGTGTGGAAAAATTTTGGAGTGATTGGTGCGTCGGCGCGGTTGCTGCGATTGGTGTCCCTCCTGGCCGCTCGGCCGTCGTGGACCTGTGACGAGTTGGCCGAACGGATCGCGGTCACCGACCGCACCGTGCGGCGGGACATCGCCAAGCTCCGCGACCTCGGCTACGCCATCGAGTCCGACGCGGGGCCGTGGGGCGGCTACCGCCTCCGCGCCGGATCCCAAGTACCGCCGCTGATACTCGACGACGAAGAAGCACTCGCCGTCGCCGTCGGACTGCGCGAGGCCGCACTCAGCGGCGCCCTCGGCGGCGACGAGGCCGCACTCTCGGCGCTCCTCAAACTCCGGCAGGTGCTGCCCCGACGGATCGCCGACCGGCTCGGCGACCTGGACGCCACCTTCGTCCACACGCCCCGCCCCGAGGACCCCCAGATCACGCCCGGCCTGCTCCTCGAACTGGCCGCCGCCTGCCGCGAGGGCGAGCGCGTCCGCCTGACGTACATCGACTGGGAGGGCAGAGGCACGGTCCGGGACGTCGACCCGTACCGCCTCGTCCACACCGAACGCCACTGGTACTTCGTCGCCCGCGACGTGGCCGACGACAAGTGGCGGACCTTCCGGTCCGACCGGATCGGCAGCATCAAGCCGCTCGGCCGCCGGGTCCACCTCGTCGACCCGCCCGACCCGGCCGAGCTCGTCTCCCGCTCCGTCGCGACCGGCCCCTACGCGCTCACGGCAACGATCCGCCTCCCCCTGCCCATGAACGAGGCCCTGCGCCTGATCCCGTCGACGGTTGGCGCCCACCGCCCGGAAGGCCCCGACGCCACCATCACCGAAATCGGCGGCCCGACAGCGGACGGCCTGGCCAAGTACCTCATCAGCCTGGCCACACCCCTACGCGTCCTCGCACCGGACACGGTCCGCCAAGCCCTGCACCGCCGCACCCAGGAGCTCCTGGAGAGCCAGGCGACGACCACCCCTTGACCCCAACTTAACTTGAGGTTCTAGATTTCCCGCATCAAGTGATCACCACTCCCAGGGGGGCAGTACACATGGCGACCCAGCAGATCACCGATGCCGAACTCGCGGCGCAGCCCGCGGCGTACTGGACCGGGATGGCCTACGAGGCCCTGATCGCGTTCACCCGGGCCCAGCAGGCCGAACTCGGCTTCACCCAGCCCCAGTACTGGCTGCTGCGCAACCTGTCGAAGAACGACATCTCGCCCGACGGCCACGGCATGACCATCCCCGAACTCCGGCAGGCCATGAGCTCCTACCTCCGGGACGAGGACGACCTGGAGGCCGAGGCGGAGGTGCTCCTCGATCGCGGCTGGCTCACCCGCGACGACGCGGCACGGCTGTGGATCACGAAGTCGGGCGACGAGGCACGGGCCGACTTCAAGCGGCACGCACCGGAGATCCGCGACCGCATCCACCAGGGCATCGACGACGCCGACTACGTCACCGCGCTGAAGGTGCTCCAGCAGATGCTCCGAAACACCGGCAGCACGCTGGTCTAGAGGGTTCCTTCAACGGTGGCGGCCACGAAACGGCTGAAGGCCCCGGGGGTCACGGTGAAGACCGGGCCGTCGGGGCGCTTGCTGTCGCGGACAGCTATGTGGGGGCTCAGGGGGGCGACTTCGACACAATCGCCCCCCGTGTCTGCACTGTACGAGGATTTTTGCCAGGCGGCGCCGTTGAGAGGGGCACACTCCACGCAGTCGCCACCGGTACTGCCCGTGTACGAAGACTTACGCCAGCGCGCGTCCGCCAGATCCCGGGCAGTCCCCATATCGCTCCTCCATCACGCGGGTGATCAGTCCTGCCGAGTCCCCCACGGAGAGGGCGGCGGCCTGCAAGTTAGCGTAACGGAGGGAGATTTCGCGGATAGTTTCCGGGTTGGCGGTCATGTGCCCTGAGATCACGTCCTCCGTGTAGACAATCGCAGGGTCGTCATCGAAGCGCAGCAGGTTGAACGAGCCGTCGAGACCATTGTGTTCGCCAGCAGAGTTCGGCAGAACCTGAATGCGCACCCAACGCCGCCGTTGGCAGTCCAACAGATGCCGCAGTTGCTCGCGCATGATCTGGCGGCTTCCGATCGGCCGGTGCAGAGCCGCCTCGTCCAGGACTACCAACATCAGCGGCGGACACTCACGCCCCAGAACCCGTTGGCGATCCATACGAGCGGCGACCCGGTCATCGAGGTTGCTCGGCATTCCCGTTGCCAGAACGGCACGGGCGTACTCCTCGGTCTGAAGGAGCCCGTACACCAACTGCACCTGAAACGTCGAGATGTACGTCGCCTTGGCCTCCATCTCCGCGTACGGCTGGAACCAACTCGGCAACTGACTCCGCAGCACCAACCCCACCAACCGCGAGAACGTCCCGTCCGTCCCCAGCGCCGCGTCCACCCGCTCCGAGAAATCCCTGGTCGGAACCTTCCGGGCTGTCTCCACCTGACCCACGAGCGACGGCGTACAGAAGATGCACCCCGCCAGCTCGGTCTGCTTAAGACCCGCCGCCTCTCTCAGCCGACGCAGTTCGAAGCCGTAGTAGTCCAGCGGGGACGCGCTGGGGTCAAGATTGCGGATGTTGACCATGTCCGGGTCACCCCCAAGTCCACGCCGCAAGGCGTGCGGTTCAACTTGTGGCCGAGCGTAACCACATGACTCCACGCTCGTGACATGAATCACCCAACTCACCACCTTGACCTAGGAGTTGGCAGCAGCTATCGCCTGACCTTCACCGTCAGTGAACGATCCGTGCGGCTGTTGCGCCACATCCTCCGGATGTACCTGGTCGGTTGGGGCCTCCACGCCCTGACGGACACCGCCGAACTCGCCCTGACAGAGCTGGTCACGAACGTCGTACGCCACGTACCGGACAAACGCTGCGCGGTCCTGATCATCCGCACCTCACAAGGAATCCGCGTGGAGGTGACCGACACCTGCCCCGAGCTGCCCACCGTCACGGTCCTGGCCGAACTGGCCGAAGGAGGGCGGGGGCTGCTCCTTGTGGATGCCGTGGCGGACCGCTGGGACGTTACGGTTCTGCGCGACCGTAGGGGCAAGACGATCTGGTTCGAGTGCGACGACGGGAAGGGCGTGGACGGTGACCCCTGAGGAGCTGATCGTCCGGCACGGGCTTGAGCCGCTGACGTTCGAGGGCGGGATGTTCCGCCGGACGTGGGCGGGGCCCGAGGACGCGGAGGGCCGGCCGGCGGGGTCGGCGATCATCATGCTGCTGACGTCCCGGCCGGGGGACTTCTCGGCGCTGCACCGGCTGCCGGGGGACGAGGTGTGGCACTTCTACCGGGGGGACGCGTTGGAGCTGCTGCTCCTGCACCCCGACGGGTCGGACGAGGTGCGGGTGCTCGGGCCCAGGGAGGAGTTCCAGGTGGTCGTGCGGGCGGGGACGTGGATGGGGGCGCGGGTGCGGGACGGCGGGGAGTGGGCGCTGTTCGGGACGACGATGGCGCCGGGTTTCATGGACGCGGATTACGAGGGTGGGGACGCGGAGGAGCTGGCCGCCCGGTATCCGGGGCGGGCGGAGACGATCAGGAGGCTGTGCCGTGCGTGACCATCAACTGCCGTCCCTGGAGGGGCGGGTGGCCCTGGTGACGGGGGCGAGCGGGCTGATCGGGGGCGGGATCGCGCGCACCTTCGCGGCGGCGGGCGCGGCCGTGGTGCTGCACGCGCACCGGGGGGTGGACCGGGCGCGGGAGGTGGCCGACGGGATCGTGGAGGCGGGGGGCGACGCGACCGTCGTGTCGGCGGACCTGACGGAGGAGTACGCGTGCCGCCGCCTGGTCGAGGCGGCGCATGCGTGGCGGGGGCGCCTTGATGTGCTGGTGAACAACGCGGGGGTGCAGCCCGTGCAGGAGTTGGCGGGGATGTCCGCCGAGGACTGGCGTCGGCTCCAGGAGGCCAATGTGACCAGTGCGTTCAGCTGTACGCAGGCTGCGGTGGAGGTGATGGAGGCGGGGGGTTCGGTGGTCCAGATCGCGTCGATCGAGGGTCACCAGCCTGCGGTCGGCCATGCGCATTACGCCGCCTCCAAGGCGGCGCTCCTGATGTTCGCGCGGGCGGCGGCCGTTGAGTACGGGTCGCGGGGGATCCGCGTGAACAGTGTGTCGCCTGGGCTTATTGGGCGGCCGGGGTTGGAGGAGGAGTGGCCGGAGGGGGTGTCGCGGTGGGCCCGCGCGGCGCCGCTGGCGCGGCTTGGGCGGCCGGAGGACGTGGGGGCGGCGTGTGTGTTCCTCGCGTCGGAGGGGGCGGGGTGGATCACGGGGACGGACGTGGTGGTGGACGGAGGAGTCAGCGCGCGGTCCACGTGGTGATTTCCTCGCGGGGCGCCCCAGTCCCACCCCTTCCCGAAACTAGGGGCTCCGCCCCTAGGA
>NZ_JBHYJH010000132.1:0-28550 GCF_042740445.1 Streptomyces sp. NPDC059003
GAGACAAAACCCCCACCCGCCCGCCCGCAGCCGGACCCCGGCCTCCCTCAGGAACCGAGCAGCTTCCGCACCCGCTCAGCCCCGACCGCAAGCAGCAGCGTCGGCAGCCGCGGCCCCGTCTCCCGCGTCACGAGGAGCCGGTACAGCAGGGCGAAGAAGGCCCGCTGCGCGACCTTGAGCTCCGGCGTCGGCTTGGCGTCGGGCGTGAGCCCGGCCATGACCTTCGGCACGCCGTACACCAGCGTGGTGAGCCCGTCGAGCGACCAGTGCGAGTCGAGCCCCTCAAGGAGCAGCCGCAGCGACTCGCGGCCCTCGTCGTCGAGGGAGGAGAGCAGCTCGGCGTCGGGCTCGGCGCGCACGATCGTGCGCGCCTCGACCGGCACCTGCGTGCTGATCCAGTTCTCGGCCTTGTCGAGCCGCGGCCGCACCTCGTCGAGCGAGGCGAGCGGCCGGTCCGGGTCGAGCTCGCCGAGGATCCGCAGGGTCTGGTCCTCCGCGCCCGCGGTGATGTCCGCGACGGACGCGAGCGTCCGGTACGGCAGCACGCGCGGCGTACGCGGCAGCTCACCCGCGGCGGTGCGCACGGCGCGCGAGTGCGCGGCGGCGTCGGCGGGCAGCGCGCTCCCGTCGGCGACCTTGGCCTCCAGCTTGTCCCACTCGTCGTAGAGCCGCTGGATCTCCTGGTCGAAGGCGATCTTGAAGGACTGGTTCGGCCTGCGGCGGGCGTACAGCCAGCGCAGGAGCGGCGCCTCCATGATCTTCAGCGCGTCGCCGGGCGTGGGCACGCCGCCGCGCGAGGACGACATCTTCGCCATCCCCGAGATGCCGACGAAGGCGTACATGGGGCCGATCGGCTGCACGCCGTCGAAGATCTGCCGCACGATCTGCCCGCCGACGACGAAGGACGACCCGGGCGAGGAGTGGTCGACGCCGCTCGGCTCGAAGATCACGCCCTCGTACGCCCAGCGCATGGGCCAGTCGACCTTCCAGACCAGCTTGCCGCGGTTGAACTCGCGAAGCAGCACGGTCTCGCCGAAGCCGCACGCCGTGCAGACGTACGCCAGCTCGGTCGTCTCGTCGTCGTACGACGTGACGGTCGTGAGGTCCTTGTCGCACTGGCCGCAGTACGGCTTGTACGGGAAGTACCCGGCGGAGCCGCCGCTGCCGTCGTCCTCGGCGGCGGCGCCGGAGCCCTCGGCGGCCTCGAGCTCGGCCTCGTCGACCGGCTTCTGCTGCTGCTTGCCCTTGGCCTTCGGCTTGCCGGTCGCCTTGTCCTTGGTGCGGTACTGGTCGAGGATCGCGTCGATGTCGCCGCGGTGCTTCATCGCGTGCAGGATCTGCTCGCGGTACGCGCCCGAGGTGTACATCTCGGTCTGGCTGATGCCGTCGAACTCGACGCCGAGGTCGCCGAGGGCCTCGATCATCGCGGCCTTGAAGTGCTCGGCCCAGTTCGGGTACGCGGACCCGGCGGGCGCGGGCACCGACGTCAGCGGCTTGCCGATGTGCTCGGCCCAGGACTCGTCGATCCCCGGGACACCGGCCGGGACCTTGCGGTACCGGTCGTAGTCGTCCCACGAGATCAGGTGCCGGACCTCGTACCCGCGGCGGCGGATCTCGTCGGCGACGAGGTGCGGGGTCATGACCTCGCGCAGGTTGCCCAGGTGAATGGGGCCGGAGGGGGACAGGCCGGAGGCGACCGTGATCACCGGCGCGGCGGCGCCAGAGTGTTTCGCGCCCGCGGCACGACGCTCCGACTCGGCGATGGTCTCGTCCGCGTAGCGGGAGACCCAGTCGGTGGTATCGCTGCTCTGAGCCACGATCGGCACGCCCTTCTCTTCTGCCTCGATGCGCCGGTACGTCAGTGCGTACCGCTAGACCGATCCATTCTCCACGATTCAGCCCGTCCGCCGTCTGAGGACGAGCGCGCAGCGCGACGGGGCGGGGTCCGCGACCGCAAAATCCCCTCGACACCCCATGGGATACTGACCGGGTCTATCCAAGCCCTCGAGGAGAACGGCACCCACTCCATGGCCTCGGTCCAGTCCCTCACCGCCTCCGTCCACCAGCGCCTCGCGGACGCCCTCTCGGCAGCCCTGCCGGAGGCCGGCACCGCCGACCCGCTGCTGCGACGCAGTGACCGGGCGGACTTCCAGGCCAACGGCATCCTCGCCCTCGCGAAGAAGGCGAAGGCGAACCCGCGCGAGCTCGCGACGAAGGTCGTCGAGGCGATCGACGCCCCGGACCTCCTGAAGGACGTCGAGGTCTCGGGCCCCGGCTTCCTGAACATCACGGTCACGGACAAGGCGATCACCGAGACGCTCGCGGCCCGCGCGGCCGACGCCGACCGCCTCGGCGTGCCCCTGAAGGCCGCGCCGGGCATCACGGTCATCGACTACGCCCAGCCGAACGTGGCGAAGGAGATGCACGTCGGCCACCTGCGCTCGGCGGTCATCGGCGACGCGCTGCGCGGCATGCTCGACTTCACCGGCGAGCAGACGATCGGCCGGCACCACATCGGCGACTGGGGCACCCAGTTCGGCATGCTCATCCAGTACCTGATCGAGAACCCCGAGGAGCTCGCCGGGGAGACCGACACGGACGGCGAGCAGGCCATCTCGAACCTGAACCGGGTCTACAAGGCGTCGCGCGCGGTCTTCGACGCCGACGAGGACTTCAAGGAGCGGGCCCGCAAGCGGGTCGTCGCCCTCCAGTCCGGCGACAAGGAGACCCTGGAGCTGTGGCAGCGGTTCGTGGACGAGTCGAAGGTCTACTTCTACTCGGTCTTCGAGAAGCTGGACATGGAGATCCGCGACGAGGAGATCGTCGGCGAGTCCGCGTACAACGACATGATGGCTCAGACCGCCCGCCTCCTTGAGGAGTCGGGCGTCGCCGTCCGCTCCGAGGGCGCGCTCGTCGTGTTCTTCGACGACATCAAGGGCAAGGACGACAAGCCGGTCCCGCTGATCGTGCAGAAGGCGGACGGCGGCTTCGGCTACGCGGCCTCGGACCTGTCCGCGATCCGCAACCGCGTCTTCGACCTGCACGCGACGACGCTCCTGTACGTCGTGGACGTGCGCCAGTCGCTGCACTTCAAGATGGTCTTCGAGGCGGCGCGGCGCATGGGCTGGCTGAACGACGACGTCACCGCGCACAACATGGGCTACGGCACGGTGCTCGGCGCGGACGGCAAGCCGTTCAAGACCCGTGAGGGCGAGACCGTGCGCCTGGAGGACCTGCTCGACGAGGCGGTGCAGCGTGCCGCCGAGGTCGTGCGCGAGAAGGCGCAGGACCTCACGGAGGACGAGATCCAGGAGCGGGCCACGCAGGTCGGCATCGGCGCGGTGAAGTACGCGGACCTGTCCACGTCGCCGAGCCGCGACTACAAGTTCGACCTGGACCAGATGGTCTCGCTCAACGGCGACACGTCGGTCTACCTCCAGTACGCGTACGCCCGCATCCAGTCGATCCTGCGCAAGGCGGGCGACGCCGAGCCGACCGCGCACGCGGACCTCGAGCTGGCCCCGGCCGAGCGCGGCCTCGGCCTGCACCTGGACGCGTTCGGCGACACGGTCTTCGAGGCCTCCGCGGAGTACGCCCCGCACAAGCTGGCCGCGTACCTGTACCAGCTGGCGTCGCTCTACACGACGTTCTACGACAAGTGCCCGGTCCTGAAGGCGGACACGGAGGCGCAGAGGGAGAACCGCCTGTTCCTCTGCGACCTGACGGCCCGCACCCTGCACCAGGGCATGTCCCTCCTGGGCATCAGGACCCCCGAGCGACTGTAGTCACCGGCCAGCTGCCCACACCGCTGTGGGCAGCTGGTCCGCCCAGAGGGCGGATCCCGACCCTTAAAGGCAGCCCACGCGCCGGGCAGCCCCTACGCCAAGCCCAGCCGAAGCCTCCGCAACCCCTCAGCGATCTCATCCGGCGTCTGCGTGACAAAGCACAGCCGCAGCGTCGCTGGGTCGGGGGCACCCGCATAGAACGGCGCCCCCGGCACGTACGCCACATCATGGGCGACAACCCCCCGCAGCAGAGCCGTCGCGTCGTACCCACCGGGCAACCGCACCCACAGGAACATCCCGCCCTCGGGCCGGTTCCACGTGGAACCGTCGGGCAGCGCGCCCGCGAGCCCCGCGAGCATGGCATCGCGCCGCTCCCGGTACGCCCCGGCCACCCGCGCCACGTGCGCGTCGAGGTCGTACCGCTCCAGGTACCACGCGGCGGCGAGCTGGTTGACGGTCGGCGTGTGCAGGTCGGCGGCCTGCTTGGCGATGGCGCAGGCGCGGCGGAGCGCGGCCGGGGCGCGCAGCCAGCCCAGGCGCATGCCGGGGGCCATGACCTTGGAGAAGCTGCCGAGCAGCACGGTGCGGTCCTCGGCGCCGGGGTGCGCGGCGATCCACGGCACCCGCTCGCCCTCGAAGCGCAGCTCCCCGTACGGGTCGTCCTCGACGATCCACAGGCCGCACCGCCCGGCGACCTCGGCGACGGCGGCGCGCCGCTCGGCGGGCATGGTCCGCCCGGTCGGGTTCTGGAACGTCGGCACGGTGTACAGGAGCTTCGGCCGGTGCTCGGCGATCAGCCCGGCGAGCGCGTCGGGGTCGACGCCGTGCGCGTCGCCCGGCACGGGCACGACGCGCGCGCCCGCGAACGCGAACACCTGGAGGGCCGCCAGGTAGCAGGGGTTCTCGACGAGGACGGTGTCGCCGGGCTCGACCAGCGCGGTGGCGAGCAGCGAGAGCGCCTGCTGCGAGCCGGTGGTGACGAGGACGTCGTCGGCGTCGGTGGCGAGTCCGTGGGCGGCGTGGCGGGCGGCTATGGCGGCGCGCAGGGCGGGCTCGCCCTCGGTCGTCGAGTACTGCAGGGCCCGGCCGGGCTGGGCCGCGAGGACCGCCTGGTACGCGGCGGCGACGCCCTCGGCGTCGAAGAACTCGGGCGCGGGCAGGCCGCCCGCGAAGTTGATGACCTCGGGGCGCGCGGTCACCGCGAGGATGTCCCGTACCGGCGAGCCGCCGATGGCGGCGGCGCGCGCGGCGAGCGGTGGCGTGGGGGCATCGGTGGCGGTGCTTGCGGTGACGGTCATCGCTGTTCCCTCTCGGTACGTGAGTCCCGGCAGGGTACGCACGTGCGTGCCGTCTACAACAGACATTTCGCGATACGGACGGTCCCCCTCCGCCCGCCCCTCCGCCCGCTGCCGCTCAGCCGCCCGTCGGCTTGTCCCACTTCTCGCCGCCGAGCGGCCACTGGTACTGCGGCCGTCCCCCGGCACCGCTGGTGCGGAACGGCTGCCCCCGGTCGTTCACGGCCAGCACCCCGTGCCGGTCGCCGCTCGACCACTCCACCTCCAGGTACCACGTCACGTACTTGGACGTGACGCCCGCCTTGACGTAGAAGACCTCGGGGTCGGACTCGCTCACCTTGTACGGGAAGCCGCGCTGCCCGTTCTTCGGCACGACGACGGGCCGCGGGGAGTCCAGGTCGACGCGGAAGGACCTGGTGGTCACGTCGCCGCCGCAGCCGACGCCGGTCGCGTAGTCGTTCCAGGCGAGCGGCGGCCGCGTCTGTACGACGCGCACGTTCATGCGGTTGAGTACGACGGTGTCCTTGCCGGTGCCCTGCAGCGTGACCTCGACGAACTGTTCGCCCGCGGGGACGGCGTCGAAGGCCCGCACCCAGGCGGGGGCCTCCGGCTCGGCGGGCGGCTGCGGCAGCTTGCCCGGGCCACGGTTCACGAGGAAGTGCTGGGTGCACTGGTTCTCGTAGGCGTAGGGCCGCACCCGGGCGGTCACTGGCGTCCCGCCTTGAGCGGTCTCCTTGGCGGAGGGCGACGTCGCGGTCTTGTCGGGCGCCGACGACTCCTTCGCGCGGCCTCTCTCGACCTCTTTCTCCTTGCGCTGACGACTCTGCTTCCGCTCGCCCTCGTGCTTCTCCTTGGGACTGGCGGACGGTGACCCGGAGGGCTTCTTCTCCGGGCCCGACTCCTTGGGCGCGTTCCCGGCGTCCACGTGCCGTCGCTGCCCACCCCCGGAATCGGGCTCCCCACCGGACGTACTCATGGCAAGGGCAACAGACCCGAGCGCGGCAACGACGACGGCGACAGAACCAACGACAAGGGGCCGACGAACCCTCCGCCGCCCCGACCGCGGACCACTGCTCGGCTGTGGGCAATCGTCCCGCAGGGCGGGACGGGTGGGCACAGCCTCAGGACCAGGTTCACCCGACTCCAAGGGCGCCGCATCCCCCGCCTCAGGCCGCTGGCCGCGCCCCCGCGAGGAATCCGCAATGATCCACCGCCGATGCACCTCCACCATTTCCTCAGGAGTCGCCTTGCACAGCCGTGCGAACCGTTCCACGGGAGCGAACTCCGTGGGCACGGCGGCCCCGTTCACATACCGGTGCAGCGTCGACGTACTCATGTGCAGCCGCTTGGCCAGCACCCCGTAACTGAGCCCCGACCGCTCCTTCAGTTCCTTCAGAAGGTCGCCGAACTCCCCTGCCCCCACCAGTCCTCCATCCCACGCGGCCGTTCCAGGCACTTGCCATTCCCCCAGGTCAGAGCCGGTACGGGCGTTCCAGCGTCCCGTAATCCCCGGCACCGCTGGCCCCCGGGACGGACATCCGTACAAGCTTCGAACATCCAAGCACGCCGCCCCCGGCACCCGACCGCGGCGCGCTCACCCCCGCACACCGTCCACACCCACCGAAAGGTTCATCCATGCGCACCCGCATGTTCGCCGCCGCCACCGTCGCCCTCGCGGCGCTGTCTCTCACGGCGTGCAACGACGACGGGGTGCGGGACGAGGGCGGCTCCGCCAAGCCCTCGAAATCCGCGACCGAAACGACGCCCGGAGGGGACAAGGGAGCCGACACCGGCTCCGGTGCCACGGGCGGCTCCTCCGGAGGCTCCGCGCCGGGAGGCACCGCGACCGGAGGCACCGCGACCGGAGGCAAGGACCAGGGGAAGGGCACCGGCAAGGGCAAGGGCGGCACCACCGACCCCTACGACCCCGCCAACCGCGTCCCCTGCACCGCCGCCAACACCTCGGTCACCGCGACCCCGGTCCAGCGCCCGCTGAACCACATGCTGATCACCGTCACGAACACCGGCTCGAAGATGTGCGACCTGAAGGGCTACCCGATCCTCAAGTTCGACCAGGCCCAGTCCGTGCCGCCGGTGATCGAGGAGAGCAAGCCGCAGGCGGTGACGTCCCTGAAGCCGGGCGCGAAGGGCTACGCCGCCGCGATCCTGTCCGCGGGCGACGGCAGCGGCGGCGAGGGCTACACGGCACAGAGCCTCAAGGTCGGCTTCCAGGGCAGCGACCGCATGGCCGACGCCGCCCTCCAGGCACGCGGCGTGCACGTCGACGACTCGCTGCGCGTCACGTACTGGCTGACCTCGTCGGCGGACGCGCTCACGTGACCCGTACCGCCTGACAAGCACCACCCACCCGCACGACCAGCACACCGAACAAACACCGAGCAAGCACCGAGCAAGCACCGAACAAGAGCAGAAAGGCACCACCACCATGCGCATCACCACCCGGGCCACCGCCACCGCCGCCGTCCTCACCCTGGCCGGCGCCGCGCTCACCGCCGCCGTGACGGGCGGCGTCGCCCAGGCCGCCGCCCCGACGAAGGCCTGTACCCCGGCCACCACCAAGGTGACCGTGAAGAAGGTCAGCAGCCCGATCAACCACCTGCTGCTCACCGCCAAGAACACCAGCACCAAGACGTGTGCCGCGTACGGCGCCCCGTACCTGCGCTTCGACGCCTCGCAGTCCCCCGTCCAGGCCGTCAAGGACAGCAAGCCGCAGGCGCTCGTCACGCTGAAGCCGGGCCAGACGGCCTACGCCGGGATCCTCACCGAGTCCCCCGAGGGCGGCCACGGCTACAAGTCCAAGAACCTGGGCGTCCAGTTCTCCAACCGCGCCATGAACGGCAGCACGGGCCCGGAGAAGATGCTGAAGCTCCCCGGCACCGGCGTGTACGTCAACAGCGCGGCGGCGGTCACCTACTGGCAGCGGAACGCGGCGGACGCGCTCAGCTGGTGACCCGGCCCGCGAGGGACCGCGAGAAGGCGTGAGAGCCCATGAGCGGGGTGCCGACACCGGCCCCCGCTCACTCGCCATCTCTTACTCACCCTCTTACTCACCACCCCTTACTCACCATTCCGTAAGTACCCCACTAATTAGTCGGTACTTGTCGGGACTTCCGGGCACGGCGAGGATCGAAGTGCTCCCAGAGAGCACATCAGACCCACCTCCTCCGAAGGAGCACCCATGCCCGCCACCCGCACCCCCTCCGACCGCCCCGTCTCCGTACTCGGCCTGGGCATGATGGGTTCCGCGCTCGCCGCGGCCCTGCTGAAGGCGGGCCACCCCGTGACGGTGTGGAACCGCACGGCGGCCAAGACGGGCCCCCTCGTCGCCCAGGGCGCGCGGCCCGCGGAGGCGGCGCGGGACGCGGTCACCGCGAGCCCGCTGGTGATCGCCTGCCTGACGACGAACGACAACGTGCGCGAGCTGCTCGCCCCGCTCGCGGACGACCTGCGCGGCCGCACCCTGGTGAACGTCACCAACGGCACGCCCTCCCAGGCCCGGGAGCTCGCGGACTGGGCGCGGGAGAACGGCGTGTCCTACGTCGACGGCGGCATCATGGCCATCCCGCAGATGATCGCGGGCCCGCACGCGTACGTCCTCTACAGCGGCGACGAGGACGCGTACGAGACGCACCGCGAGACGCTCGCGGCGTTCGGCGGCACCAAGTGGGTCGGCACGGACGCGGGCCTGGCCGCGCTGTGGGACCTGTCGCTGCTCACCGGCATGTACGGCATGGTGATGGGCGTCATGCAGGCCTTCGCGATGACCGGCAGCGCGGGCGTGCCCGCGAAGGAGTTCGCGCCGCTCCTCGCCGAGTGGGTCACCGCGATGACGCAGGGCCTGGTCCCGGGCTCCGCGGAGGCCCTGGACTCGGGGCAGCACCTCACCGACGTATCCAGCCTCGCGGTGAACCAGGCGGCCTTCCCCAACCTCCTCGCCACCTTCGCCGAACAGGGCGTCAGCGACGAGCTGTTCACGGGCGTGCAGCCGCTCCTGGACCGCGCGGTCGCGCAGGGCCACGCGGCTGACGGCATGTCCCGCCTCTCCGAGCTCCTCAAGCGGCGCTGACCGCCCTCACGGCAGCAGCACCACCTTGCCCGTCGTCTCCCGCCGCTCCAGGGCCGCGTGCGCCTCGGCCGCGTGCGCCAGCGGGAAGGACTGCACGGCGGGCACCAGGCGGCCCTCGGCGACGGCGTCGAGGGCACGGGCCTCGTAGCCGGGCCGGTCCTCGGGGCGGGCGAGCAGGTCGAGCAGCGCGTTGACGACGCCGATCCGCCGGTCGGCGCGGACGTCCGCGTCGGGGACGAACTCGACCTGGGACGCGGAGCCGATGGACACGAAACGGCCGCCGTCGCCGATGAGTCCGAAGGCGGTGGCGGCCTTCTCCCCGCCCACGCCGTCGAGGACGACGGTGACGGGCCGCTCGGCGCCGAGGAGTCGGCGTACGGCGTCGTCCCAGCCGTCCTCGTTGTAGTCGACGGCCTCGGCGCCCAGCTTCCGTACGGCGGCGGTCTTGCCGGGGCCGCCCGCCGCGCCGACGACGGTGGCGCCGACGCTGAGCGCGTACTGGACGACGAGCCGCCCGATCCCGCCGGCGGCGGAGGTCACAAGGACCACGTCGTCGGCGGTGAGCCGGGCGATGTCGAGGAGCCCGATCGTGGTGGCGCCGGTGACGACCATGGCGACGGCGTCCTGGAACCCGGTGCCGCCGGGGACGGCGTGCACCTGCGCGATGTCGGCGACGGCGAGCTCGGCGTACCCGCCGGGCGCCCCGTACGCGGTCACGACGGACCGGCCGAGCCAGGCCGGGTCCACGCCGGGGCCGACGGAGTCCACGACTCCGGCGACCTCGCCGCCCATGACGCTCGGCAGCTCCGGCAGCGGCGGCGCAAGATCGCTGGCGGCGCCCGCCCGCATCACGGTCTCGATGAAGTGGACCCCGGCCGCCCGCACGGCGATCCGCACCTGCCCGGGCCCCGGCTCGGGGTCGGGCAGGGTCTCGTACACCAGGTTCTCGGCGGGTCCGAACGCGCGCAGTACGACGGCGTGCATCTGAAGTCCTCCCTGAGGGGAAACGAACGACGTGATGCACCCACCCTCGAACTTCAACCAAGGTTGAAGTCAAGGCCGCCCCGAAAGCCCCGCTCGGAGACTCAGAGCCTCAAAGACTCAGAGACTCAGAGCTGGCGCGCGACCTCGGTGGCCCAGTAGGTGAGGATCATGTTCGCGCCGGCCCGCTTGATCCCGAGCAGGGACTCCATGATCGCCCGGTCCCGGTCGATCCACCCGCGCTCGGCGGCGGCCTGGATCATCGCGTACTCGCCGGAGATCTGGTACGCGGCCACGGGCACGTCCACGCGCTCCGCCACCTTGGCCAGGATGTCGAGGTAGGGCCCGGCGGGCTTCACCATCACCATGTCGGCGCCCTCCTCCAGGTCGAGCGCCAACTCCCGCAGGGACTCACGGCTGTTGGCCGGGTCCTGCTGGTAGGTCTTGCGGTCGCCCTTGAGCGAGGACCCGACGGCTTCCCGGAACGGCCCGTAGAAGGCGGACGAGTACTTGGCGGTGTACGCGAGGATCGAGACGTCCTCGTGCCCGGTCTGGTCCAACGCGTCGCGGATGACGCCGACCTGACCGTCCATCATCCCGCTCGGCCCGACCACGTGCGCGCCGGCGTCGGCCTGGACCTGCGCCATCTCGGCGTACCGCTCCAGGGTGGCATCGTTGTCGACCCGCCCCTCGTCGTCGAGCACGCCGCAGTGCCCGTGATCGGTCGTCTCGTCGAGACACAGGTCCGACATGACGAGGAGGTCGTCCCCGACCTCGGCCCGCACATCGCGGATCGCGACCTGCAGAATCCCGTCGGGGTCGGTGCCCGGCGTGCCGGCGGCGTCCTTCTTCGACTCCTCCGGCACCCCGAAGAGCATGATCCCCGAGACCCCCGCCTCCAGCGCCTCCACGGCCGCCTTCTTCAGGGTGTCCCGCGTGTGCTGGACGACGCCCGGCATCGACGCGATCTCGACGGGCGAACCGATCCCCTCCCGCACGAACGCGGGCAGGATCAGATCGGCCGGATGCAGCCGCGTCTCGGCGACCATGCGCCGCATCGCAGGACTGGTACGCAGCCGCCGAGGCCGCGACCCGGGAAACGAACCGTAAGCATTCACTCTTGCCTCCACAGTTTCTAGCCCGTCCGGCGTTTGAGGACGAGGCGCGGAGCGCCGACAAGGCGGGGGTCCAGGGGGCGGCAGCCCCCTGGTTCGGGAAGGGGCGGGCCTGGGGCGCCCCCCGCGAGGGAACCCCTACGGCGCCGCGGCCCGACGCCTACGCGCCCCCGGCCGCCGCTCACTAGGCCGAGTAACAGGATCCCCCGCCTCCAGCGCAGCCGCTCGACGCCTCGCCCCGAACTCCGCAAGCGCCGCAGCCAACTTGTGCACGGAAGGCTCCGGAGCCATCACGTCCACCCGCAGCCCGTGCTCCTCCGCGGTCTTCGCGGTGGCGGGCCCGATACAGGCGATGACGGTCACGTTGTGCGGCTTGCCGGCGATCCCGACGAGATTGCGCACCGTACTGCTCGACGTGAAGAGCACGGCGTCGAAGCCACCGCCCTTGATGGCCTCCCGCGTCTCCGCGGGCGGCGGCGACGCGCGCACGGTCCGGTAGGCGGTGACGTCGTCGACCTCCCACCCGAGGTCGATGAGCCCGGCGACCAGCGTCTCCGTGGCGATGTCCGCACGCGGCAGGAACACCCGGTCGATCGGGTCGAAAACAGGGTCGTAAGGAGGCCAGTCCTCAAGGAGACCGGCGGCGGACTGCTCCCCACTGGGCACCAGATCCGGCTTCACACCGAACGCGACGAGCGCGGCAGCCGTCTGCTCCCCCACCGCCGCGACCTTGATGCCCGCGAAGGCGCGGGCGTCGAGCCCGTACTCCTCGAACTTCTCGCGCACGGCCTTGACCGCGTTCACCGACGTGAAGGCGATCCACTCGTAGCGCCCGGTCACGAGGCCCTTGACGGCCCGCTCCATCTGCTGCGGCGTCCGCGGCGGCTCGACGGCGATCGTCGGCACCTCGTGCGGCACCGCGCCGTACGAACGGAGCTGGTCGGAGAGCGACGCCGCCTGCTCCTTCGTACGCGGTACGAGCACCCGCCACCCGAAGAGCGGCTTCGACTCGAACCACGACAGCTGGTCGCGCTGGGCGGCGGCGGAGCGCTCACCGACCACGGCTATGACGGGCTGGCCCCCGTCCGGCGACGGGAGGACCTTCGCCTGCTTGAGGACCTGCGCGATGGTGCCGAGCGTCGCCGTCCACGTGCGCTGCCGCGTCGTGGTGCCCGCGACCGTCACCGTCATCGGCGTATCGGGCTTGCGCCCGGCGGTCACCAGCTCACCGGCGGCCGCGGCGACCGAGTCCAGGGACGTCGACACGACGACGGTCCCGTCGGAGGCGCCGACCTCCCCCCAGCACCGCTCCGACGCCGTGCGCGCGTCGACGAACCGCACGTCGGTGCCCTGGGCGTCCCGCAGCGGCACGCCCGCGTAGGCCGGCACGCCGACCGCGGCCGCGATGCCCGGCACCACCTCGAAGGGGATGCCCTCGGCGGCGCAGGCCAGCATCTCCTCGGCGGCGTCCGTGTCCAGGCCGGGATCGCCGCCCACCGCACGCACGACCCGCTTGCCGCCCCGCGCGGCCGCCATGACAAGATTGGCCGCAGCCTCAGGCCGGGCAGTCGACGGCGCCTCGGCGCCGCCTGACGTGCCGTCAGCCGTGCTGGCGTCCTGCGCGAGAGGTGTGTCCACACCCCCTCGCGCGTGCACCTGGACGACTGCGAGCACATCCGGCTCGGCGATCAGCACATCCGCTCGGGACAGCGCCTCGACGGCGCGCAGGGTCAGCAGTCCCGGATCTCCGGGTCCGGCACCGAGAAAGGTGACGTGCCCGTGTGCGGGAAGGCCGGGAAGGTTCGAGGTGGGGCTCAAAGTGCTCGCTCCCCCATCAGACCGGCCGCGCCCTTGGCGAGCATCTCGGCGGCGAGTTCCCGCCCGAGTTCCTTCGCCTGCTCTTCCGTCGTGGGCACGGGACCGGTGGTGGACAGCTGCACCAGCGACGAGCCGTCGGTGGCACCGACGACGCCGCGCAGGCGCATTTCCTTGACAATCTGCCCGTCGGCCAGCAAGTCGGCCACCGCGCCAACAGGCGCGCTGCAACCGGCTTCCAGGGCGGCGAGCAGGGATCGCTCGGCGGTCACGGCGACCCGCGTGTACGGGTCGTCGAGCTCGGCGAGCGTGGCGATCAGCTCCGCGTTCGACGCGAGGCACTCGATCGCCAGGGCCCCCTGGCCGGGGGCGGGCAGAACCATGTCGACCGACAGGAAGTCGGTCACTTCGTCGATCCGGCCGACGCGGCGCAGGCCGGCGGCGGCGAGGACGACGGCATCGAGCTCTCCGGCGTGCACGTATCCGACGCGGGTGTCGATGTTCCCGCGGATCGGCACGGTCTCGATGGTCATGCCGTGACTGCGGGCGTACGCGTTGAGCTGCGCCATGCGACGCGGCGAAC
Source organism: Streptomyces sp. NPDC059003 (assembly GCF_042740445.1). Classification (NCBI taxonomy): domain Bacteria; kingdom Bacillati; phylum Actinomycetota; class Actinomycetes; order Kitasatosporales; family Streptomycetaceae; genus Streptomyces; species Streptomyces sp. NPDC059003. Next base: position 13,662 of record NZ_JBHYJH010000132.1, read on the forward strand.
CGGTGCCCACGCGGGCCCCGGCCGGCAGCTCGGCGAACGTCAGGCCGTCGCGCGCGACGAGCACGTCCCGCGGGTCCTCGCGCTCCGGCACCGCGGCGAGCGCGAGCTCGGGGGACTGCGCGGTCGGCAGATCCTTCAGCGAGTGCACGGCGAAGTCGACCTCGCCGGCCCGCAGCGCGTCGCGCAGCGCGGTGGCGAACACACCGGTGCCGCCGATCTGCGCCAGGTGCTCGCGCGACGTGTCGCCGTACGTCGTGATCTCCACGAGCTCGACGGGACGGCCCGTCAGCTCCCTCACCTGCTCGGCCACCTGCCCGGACTGGGCCATGGCGAGCCTGCTGCGCCTGGTCCCGAGCCGGAGTGCACTCTGGGTCATGCGCGGCCTCGCTTCGGATCGTCGTTCTGGTGGAGCTGGCCCAGCTGGCTGAGCTGGGCGTTCGGGGCGCCCTGGCTGTTCTGGGCGCCGGGCAGGTCGGCTCGGGAGACGGCCGCGACCGTCTCCGGGTCGAGGTCGAAGAGCGTGCGCAGCGCGTCCGCGTACCCGGCGCCGCCGGGCTCGCTCGCCAGCTGCTTCACCCGCACCGTCGGCGCGTGCAGAAGCTTGTCGACGACGCGCTTGACGGTCTGCGTGATCTCCGCGCGCTCCTTCTCGCCGAGGCCGGGAAGGCGCCCGTCGAGCCGGGTGATCTCGCTGGTGACGACGTCGGCGGCCATGGTGCGCAGCGCGACGACGGTCGGCGCGACGTGCGCGGCCCGCTGCGCGGCACCGAACGCGGCGACCTCGTCGGCGACGATCGTGCGCACGGCGTCCACGTCGGCGGCCATCGGCGCGTCGGCGGAAGCTTCCGCCAGGGACTCGATGTCGACGAGCCGCACCCGCTCCAGGCGGTGCACGGCCGCGTCGATGTCCCGGGGCATGGCCAGGTCGAGCAGGGCGAGCGCGACACCACGGGCGGGGTGGACGTGAGCGCGGGCCACGGCCGTCGCGGCCCGCGGCACCGACGCGCCGCCCACCGCGGGGCTGTTGTCGACCAGGGCGCCGTGCTGCTCGTACGCGGTGGCCTCACCGATGCCGGGGCCCGCGGCGGGCTCCGTGGCGGCGTCCGCGGCGTCGGCGTCGGGCGTGATGACGCAGGCGTCGTCCGCGCAGGCGTACGCGGCGTCGCCGTCCACCGGGGCCGGACGTCCGGACACCGCCGCGGCGACGTCGGCGCCCGTGAGGACGAGGCCGGTCGCGCCGGTGCAGGAAACGGCCACGTCGGCACGTGTCAGTTCGGCTGCCACGGCGTCCATCCGGACGGCCCGCGCGGTCACGCCCGTGCCGCCCTCACCCAAGATCTGGGCGAGCCGCTCGGCCCGCTCCAGGGTGCGGTTGGCGATGACGACCTCGTCGACCCCGGACCGCGCGAGCGTCGCCGCGGCGAGGGACGACATGGAGCCCGCGCCGATCACCAGGGCACGCTTGCCCTTGGCCCACGCGTCCACCGACTCGCGCCCGGCGAGCTGTTCGAGGCCGAACGTCACGAGGGACTGCCCGGCCCGGTCGATGCCGGTCTCCGAGTGCGCCCGCTTGCCGACCCGCAGCGCCTGCTGGAACAGGTCGTTGAGCAGCCGCCCCGCGGTGTGCAGGTCCTGCGCGCGCGCCAGGGCGTCCTTGATCTGGCCGAGGATCTGCCCCTCGCCCACGACCATCGAGTCGAGCCCGCACGCCACCGAGAACAGGTGGTGCACCGCCCGGTCCTCGTAGTGCACGTACAGATAAGGAGTGAGCTCTTCGAGGCCCACGCCGCTGTGCTGCGCGAGCAGCGTCGACAGCTCGGCGACGCCCGCGTGGAACTTGTCCACGTCCGCGTACAGCTCGATGCGGTTGCAGGTGGCGAGCACCGCGGCCTCGGCGGCGGGCTCGGCGGCCAGCGTGTCCTGGAGCAGCCTGGCCTGCGCCTCAGGGGTGAGCGCCGCGCGTTCGAGGACGCTCACCGGGGCGCTGCGGTGGCTGAGGCCTACGACGAGGAGACTCATGCCGGCATCACGGCGGGTACGTCCCCGTCGGGTCCCTTGCGCTCCTGCTTGGCCGCGGCGGGCGCGGTGGCGGAGCCGTCGCCGCCTTCCTCGCCGGCCTTGCGCTGCTCGTGGAAGGCGAGGATCTGCAGCTCGATGGAGAGGTCGACCTTGCGCACGTCGACGCCGTCCGGAACGGTCAGGACGGTCGGTGCGAAGTTCAGGATGGACGTGACGCCGGCGGCGACGAGGCGGTCGCACACCTGCTGCGCGGCACCGGCGGGGGTCGCGATCACGCCGATCGAGACGCCGTTGTCGGTGATGATCCGCTCGAGGTCGTCGGTGTGCTGCACCGGCATGCCCGCGACGGGCTTGCCCGCCATCGCCGGGTCGGCGTCGATCAGGGCGGCCACGCGGAACCCGCGCGAGGCGAACCCGCCGTAATTGGCCAGGGCCGCGCCGAGGTTACCGATGCCGACGATGACAACCGGCCAGTCCTGGGTCAGGCCGAGCTCACGGGAGATCTGGTAGACGAGGTACTCGACGTCGTAGCCGACACCGCGCGTTCCGTACGAGCCGAGGTACGAGAAGTCCTTGCGCAGCTTCGCGGAGTTGACCCCCGCGGCGGCCGCGAGCTCCTCGGAGGAGACCGTGGGCACGGAGCGCTCCGACAGTGCGGTCAGCGCCCTCAGGTACAGCGGAAGCCTGGCGACGGTGGCCTCGGGGATCCCTCGGCTACGGGTCGCCGGTCGGTGAGTTCGGCCAGTTGCCACGGTGCTCCTGCGGGTAGAGCGGGGCTGCGGGCGGCCCCACGTCCCAAGACCGCCCCGTCGACAGCAGGCTATGTCTTTGTGAACGCGTGCACAAAGATGGTGTCCGATTTGCCCGGCCAACGTGACCGGCGTCACGCGCCCCCGGCGCGCTTCACTGGAACCGGCGCACGGCCAGGAACGACATCTGTCCGTCGGGGGCAAAACCGCACACACTCCTCACGATCCACGCCCCCGAGACCTTGAAACCGACCCCGATGCTAAACGACTTTCCGGACAGGTCCGGACGTCATAACCAGCCATCGGCATCACAAGGCGCCGGCACGACCGGCCACCGACTCCCTCGCCCCGCCCAGCATCCGCCCGGCATCCGCGCGGCATCCGCACGGCACCTGTCACCCGGCTCACCCGGCCAGCGCCCGCCGCAGCCGCTCGCCGTCGACCTTCCAGAAGGTGTGCTGCTCCCCGTCCACGAGCACAACCGGAATCTGCTCCCAGTACTCCTGGTGCAGCGCCTCGTCCTCGGTGATGTCCTTCTTCTCCCATGCGACGCCGAGCTCGCCGCACACCCGCGCCACCACGGCCTCGGCGTCCTCGCACAGATGGCACCCCGGCTTGCCGATCAGCGTGACCAGCCGGTCCCCAGGCGCCTTCGTCGCCTTCGCCACCTTCGTCGACCTACGAAAAATCGGGCTCATGCCCCCAGCTTCCTACGCGCCGCACGCGCGCGGCGAACGCCCCACTGTGACCAGCACGACACAGCGAGTTGACGGGTTCGAATCCTTGCATTCACGGGAGAACCGAACAGAGTGGCTATGCTCGACGGCATGGCCACTCTGGGTTGGCTCCATCCCCGTAGGCGCTTCGCCACCGCGCGCAGCGTCCTCGCAGGCGAGGCCTCGGCGGAGGCCGCGCGCAAGTCGTCGCAGGAGCTGGAGGAACTCGCCGGGACCGCAGCGATCGCGGCCGGCGCCGCGCCGACCGAGCCGGAGGCCCCCGCCTTCCCGGTCCCGGGCGACGACAAGGCCGCCGCCTTCTTCGACCTCGACAACACCGTGCTGCAGGGCGCCGCGCTCTTCTACTTCGGCCGCGGCCTGTACAAGCGGAAGTTCTTCCAGCGCCGCGAGCTCACCCGGTTCATCTGGCAGCAGGCCTGGTTCCGGCTCGCGGGCGAGGACCCCGAGCACCTCCAGGACGCCCGCGAGAGCGCCCTGTCCATCGTCAAGGGCCACCGCGTCGCCGAGCTGATCTCCATCGGCGAAGCGGTGTACGACGACTACCTGGCCGAGCGCATCTGGTCCGGCACCCGCGCCCTCGCCCAGGCCCACATCGACGCGGGCCAGAAGGTCTGGCTGGTCACGGCCGCCCCCGTCGAGATGGCCACGATCATCGCCCGCCGCCTCGGCCTCACCGGCGCCCTCGGCACGGTCGCCGAGTCGGTGCACGGCGTCTACACCGGCAGGCTCGTCGGCGAACCCCTGCACGGCCCCGCCAAGGCCGAGGCCGTCCGCGCCCTGGCCGCCGCCGAGGGCCTCGACCTCGCCCGCTGCGCCGCGTACAGCGACTCCCACAACGACATCCCGATGCTGTCGCTCGTCGGCCACCCGTACGCGATCAACCCCGACGCCAAGCTGCGCAAGTACGCCCGCGCCCGCGACTGGCGGCTGCGGGACTACCGCACCGGGCTCAAGGCGGCCAAGGTCGGCATCCCCGCGGCGGCCGGCGTGGGCGCGCTGGCCGGGGGGACGGCCGCCGCGATCGCCCTGCACCGGAGTCGTCGGACCCCGTAGTCGCCGGGCGCCGCGGATCGGCCTGCGGCCTCGTCCTCAATCACCGGACGGGCTCGACATACGTATACGTACCGTCACCGCCGAGGGGCGCGGGTCCTTTCACCAGGGCCCGCGCCCCTCGGCGTGTGCGAACACGGCGGGCAATCGTTCTCTCTTACCCGCCACGCCCCCCGCCAGTCCCGTTCGTTCAACTCGGCCACAACACGCCCCGCGCCGAACCCGAATGCGCGCTAATCCGATCAACAACCGTTCAATAAACGGTGCTTGACCGACCGCTGATCGGTAACAGAAGCGACGTAATCGATGATTTGAGCAACTGGGTGTAGCGCTGCCTGTACGAAGCGTTATTCTCCTCAGACGCATAACGGACTGTGCGCGTCGCTACGACGGGTGAACGGTCCCGTACTGCACGTGATGGAAGCTCTGCCTCTGGGAGTCCCGTGTACCCACACGTCGGGGTTGACGCCTCGGGCCTGGCTACGCTGCGCGCAACGGTCCTCGACCGCCTGCGCGGCTTCGTCCCCACCGCGTATGCCGTCCCCGCCTTCGCCGTCCCGGTCCCCGCCGGACCGGCCTACGCCCTGGCGGACGGCGGTGCCGCCGTCAGCAGACGAGCGCGCTCCGGCGCCGCCGCATCCGCCACCACCGTCCGCCGCCCCGCCGCGGACAGCGACAGCGCCCGCATGATGGACCTCGTCGAACGCGCCCAGGCGGGCGAGTCCGACGCCTTCGGCTGCCTCTACGACCAGTACAGCGACACGGTCTACCGCTACATCTACTACCGAGTCGGCGGCAAGGCGACCGCCGAGGACCTCACCAGCGAGACCTTTCTGCGCGCCCTGCGCAGGATCGGCACCTTCACCTGGCAGGGCCGCGACTTCGGCGCCTGGCTGGTCACCATCGCCCGCAACCTGGTCGCCGACCACTTCAAGTCGAGCCGCTTCCGGCTCGAAGTGACCACCGGCGAAATGCTCGACGCGAACGAGGTCGAGCGCAGCCCCGAGGACTCGGTCCTCGAATCCCTGTCCAACGCCGCCCTGCTCGACGCCGTCCGCCGCCTCAACCCCCAGCAGCAGGAGTGCGTGACGCTCCGCTTCCTCCAGGGCCTCTCGGTCGCCGAGACCGCCCGCGTCATGGGCAAGAACGAGGGCGCGATCAAAACCCTTCAGTACCGAGCGGTCCGCACCCTCGCCCGACTGCTCCCGGACGACGCCCGCTGACCCGCCCACCAGGGCGCCCCGACTACGCCGGGCGACGGCCAACTCACCGTCCGTGGCGGCCAGATGGCCGTCACGGCGCTTTCTCATTCTTTCGCGGTCCGATCATCCTCCGTCCGTAACCCAAGTGCCGCGACGCTCGTTGTGCGAGATGCAGGCTCCCTGTGTTCGCATCCTGACCTTCCCCACGCCCTTAATGAGCGGGGGAGGCCCCACTCGCTCACTCGATCGTGTGGAAGCGCTCAGGAACATGCAACCCTCAGGACCCCCTGGGGAGTCGACCGTCATGACGAGAGGAGGTGCCGCCAGTGATCGCTAACGTATCGGCCCACCGGCGGGCGAACGCCTTCGCCCAGGCCCTGGACGAGCACTCCGGCCAGGACCCGGCGGCTGAGCAGCCCGAAGATCCCGCCGTACCCGCGGCGGCCGTCCGCGCCGAATCCACGGCGCCCGGACCGGCCGGACCCGACCGGATGCTGGCGCTCGCCGACAGCCTCGCCCAGCTCCCCAAACCCGAGCTGGACCCCGAGGTCAAAGTGGTCCAGCGGGCCCAGTTGGTCGCGGCCATGGAAGCCATGCTGGCCGAGGGCACGACCGGCGACGGCGCCGCCGTGCCGCGCCAGCGCTCCCGCAAGGGCGCCCACCGGGCCCTGCGCAAGCTCAAGCCGCGCACCCGCCTGTCCAAGGGCATCGCCGCCGGCGGACTCACCGTGGGCGTGGCCGCGGGAGCCTTCGGCGGCATCGCCGCCGCCAGCAACGACGCCCTGCCCGGCGACTCGCTGTACGGCCTCAAGCGCGGCATGGAAGACCTCAAGCTCGGCATGGCGGACAACGACGTCGACCGCGGCCAGATCTACCTCGACCAGGCCTCGACCCGCCTGCACGAGGCCCGCCGCCTGATGGAGCGCGCCCGCTCCGGCGAGCTCGACCACGAATCCGTCAGCGAGATCCGCCGCGCCCTCTCCGGCATGCGCCACGACGCCGCCGAAGGCCACCGCCTCCTCCACGAGGCATACGCACGCGACGGCTCCCTCGGCCCCATCCAGGCCCTGTCCGCCTTCGCCCAGGCCCATCGCGGCAGCTGGAGCGCCCTGCGCGAACAACTGCCCGTACAGCTGGGTGACGTGGGCGAAGAGGTCAGCTCGGTCTTCGACGCGATGGAGCAGGAGGTCAGCCCGCTGCGCTCCCTCCTGCCCAGCCACCGCGACAAGAGCCGCACCCAGGACGACCGCCCCCGCACCGGCTCCCCCACCGCGCCGCACCGGGACCGCCCCTCCCCCCACACCTCGGGCGACTCCCCCCACGAGCGCACCCCCAGCGGAAAGCCCAAGTCACCCTCCCCCGCCCACCGGGAGAACGAAGGCCTCCTCCCCGGCGTGACCGACGGCGTCCTGAACCCACCCACGAACCACCCACCCGCGGCCCCCTCCCAGGGCACCCCCCAGGAAACCCCCAAGAAGAACCCCACCCCCGGAAAACCGGAAGTAACCCTCCCACCCCTACTCCCCGGCCTGATCCCGGAGTTGGGAATCGAGGGCGAAGACACCAAGTGAAAACCCGGCCGGGCTGGAGCATCCAGCCCGGCCATTTCAGCCCGTCCGGCGTTTGAGGACGAGGCGCGAAGCGCCGGAAAGAAGGGGTCCTAGGGGCGGAGCCCCTAGTTTCGGGAAGGGGCGGGCCAGGGGCGCCCCCGCGAGGCCCCACCCACCCGCACAAGAACACCCACCCTCAGAAGAACACAGACCTCCGCTGCACCAACAACTTGTACAGCGTGTGCTGAATCTGCTCCCGCACCTGATCCGTCAGATTGAACATCAGCATCGGATCCTCCGCCGCCTCCGGCGGATACCCATCCGTAGGAATGGCCTCCCCGAACTGAATGGTCCACTTCGTGGGCAGCGGCACCACCCCCAAAGGCCCCAGCCAAGGAAACGTAGGGGTCAACGGAAAGTACGGAATCCCAAGCACCCGAGCCAACGTCTTCGCGTTGCCGATCATCGGGTAGATCTCCTCGGCCCCCACGATGGAGCACGGCACGATCGGCGACCCGGTCCGCAGCGCCGTGGACACGAACCCACCCCGCCCGAACCGCTGCAACTTGTACCGCTCCCCGAACGGCTTCCCGATCCCCTTGAACCCCTCGGGCATCACCCCGACGAGCTCACCCCGCTCGAGCAGCGCCCCCGCGTCCTCCGCACACGCCAACGTGTGCCCGGCCTTGCGAGCCAGCTCGTTGACGACGGGCAGCATGAACACCAAGTCCGCGGCGAGCAGCCGCAGATGCCGCCCCTGCGGATGGTGGTCGTGCACGGCGACCTGCATCATCAGGCCGTCCCACGGCAGCGTCCCCGAGTGGTTGGCGACGATCAGCGCACCGCCGTCGCTCGGGATGTTCTCGATGCCCTTGACCTCGACGCGGAAGTACTTGTCGTAGATGGGCCGCAGCACCGACATCAGGACCTGGTCGGTGAGCTCCTTGTCGTACCCAAAGTCGTCGACCTCGTACTCACCCGTGAGCCGCCGCCGCAGAAACGCCAGGCCACCGGCGATCCGCCGGTCCCAGCCGCCCCCGCCGCCGCCCCGCGCCTCGGGCCCGGCCGCCGCGGCGGCAGGCACATCGCGCCCGTCGGCACGGGCACCGTCACCGCTCGAGCGACGCCCCGCCGGAACCTCCGCACGCTCCGCGCCTCCCGCACCCGCCGGGTCCGCAACCGCACCGGCCGAAGCGGCACTGCCCGCAGCAGCACCGCCCGAAGAGGTGCCCTCCGCATCGGAAGCGCCGCCGTCGCGCCGGTCCGGCACCGGCCTGACCTCCCGCACCTTCGCCGCGTCCCCCTTGCGGCGCGGCCCCGGCCTGCGGCGCGGCGGCCGCTGGCCGGCCCCACGCGACCGGTCGTCGTCGAACGGAATGACCTTGGCGTCCGCCATCGTTGACGATCTCCTCAGTTGGCGCTGTGGTGGGCACTGCTGCCGGCTCCGCGGTCGGCGTCCTCGCCGCCACTTCTCGTACCGCCGCCCGCGAACGGCAGCGCCGCGACCTTGTCGACGGCCGCCGCGAGCGCCCCCGGGGGCAGCAGGCCCGGGCCCCGGCTGCGTACGAAGTCCGCGAAAGCCTCCGCGGTCGTGTACTTGGGCTTGAAACCCAGTGTCTCGCGCATCTGCCGGGTGGCCACGACCCGGCCGTGCGTGAGCAGCCGGATCTGCTCGGGTGAGAAGTCCGTGACGCCGAGCGTGCGCAGTGCGGTCCCCACCCAGGTCACGGCGGGCAGCAGGACGGGCAGCGTGGGGCGGCCGAGGCGCCGCGCGCACTGCGAGAGCAGCAGCAGACCGTCACCGGCGATGTTGAACGTGCCGCTGTTGAGCGTCCCGCGCTCCGGATCGTGCGAGGCGAGCCGCAGCACCTCGATCGCGTCGTCCTCGTGGACGAACTGCAGGCGCGGATCGTAGCCGAGCACCGTCGGCAGGACGGGCAGCGAGAAGTACTCGGCGAGCGGCGAATCCGCCGCCGGACCAAGGATGTTCGCGAACCGAAGCACGCACACCGCGACATCGGGACGGCGGCGCGCGAAGCCGCGTACGTACCCCTCGACCTCCACGGTGTCCTTGGCGAAGCCGCCGCTCGGCAGCGACTTGGGCGGCGTGGTCTCCCTGAACACCGCGGGGTCGCGCGGCGCGGAGCCGTACACGTTGGTGCTCGACTTCACCACCAGGCGCTTCACCATCGGCGACTTCTGGCAGGCGCCGAGCAGCTGCATCGTGCCGATGACGTTGGTCTCCTTGACCGAGCCGCGGCTGCCGCCGGCGAGCGCGGTGCCCGCGACGTCCATGTGGACGACCGTGTCCACGGCGTGCTCGGCGAGCAGCCGCGTGATCGCCGGCTGCCGGATGTCGGCCTGGACGAAGTCGGCGCCGCCCAGATGGTGCTCGGGTGGCACCGCGTCGACGGCGACCACCCGGTCGACCTCGGGATCGCGCTGAACGCGCCGGACGAACCTGCCGCCTAGCTGCCGGGCCACCCCGGTCACGAGCACGACCTTGCCCAAGATCAGCGCCGCCTTTCCCCAGCCCCGCGTTGCTCCCAGCCTGCTTCTCACCGGTACATCTGTGGCCCACGCTAGCGGGTTGATGTTGCGCTGTGATGACCGCGGCCCGGGCGAAGTGACGACGGCCACACGCCCCCGTAAAGATCAAGCCGTTCGCCCGGCTTTGAACATTTGAACCCGCTATGACCTTGGCTTATGCGGCGGCCTACGCGACCGCTGGGCACCGCCGCGGAACCGGACGGGTGCCCCCTGAACCGCCCCCGGGAACACCGAAGCCCTCCCGCCGGGCGGCGGGAGGGCTTCAGTACGTACAGCGGCGCGCTCGCGCCAGCTATCGCTTACTTCTTGTTGCGACGCTGGACGCGCGTGCGCTTCAGCAGCTTGCGGTGCTTCTTCTTCGCCATCCGCTTGCGCCGCTTCTTGATAACAGAGCCCACGACTACCCTCGCTCACTTCTCGGATCACCCCCGCGTCAGCGGGGATATTGGTGCGGGGCGTCTGGGCCCACACGACCTACGTCGGCCTAGCCTACCCGCCCATTCGCCGAGCCTGTAATCGAGGAACGTCGATCAGGCTGTCTCCACCCCCACATAAGAGTCGCGAAGGTACTCGTGAACCGCGTTCTCCGGGACCCGGAAGGACCTTCCGACCCGGATTGCGGGCAGATGACCGCTGTGCACCAGCCGGTACACGGTCATCTTCGAGACTCGCATCACCGCGGCGACCTCCGCCACGGTCAGGAACGCAACCTCGCTGAGAGGCCTCTGGTCAGCAGCCATGACACACCTGAACCTTCCGCACATGACGCGCACCGGCTTCCCCTTCCGGTGACTCCTCGTCGCTGTGCGCTCACTCCCCAGAGTAGGGGCGGGTGATGCGAGTGGGGAAGAGGAGCTGCCATCGGCCGTTTACTGTGACAGACACGCTCGATTGAGTACATAGCGAGTAAGCGGTCGGTAGTAATCAGACCGCACAGCGTCATCAAGCGGAACGACCACGGACACCCGCCCCTCGGCCTCTCCGACGAACAGCGCCGGATCGTCCGTATCCGCCAGACCGATCGCCTCAAACCCCAGCTGACCTGCTCCGCAGACCCAGCCGTGGTCCCCGATGACCAGCTCGGGCAGGGGTCCGCCGGACTCGGCCTGGACCGCCAGAGCCCTTCGAACCGGGAGTGGTGAATGGCTGTGCGCGCCGGTCTCACTCCCGGTGGGACGCACGCCGGGTTCGCGCACCAGCGCGACACCTTGTACGTAGTCAAGGTTGTACGTGCGTAGGCCGAACCGGGTCGTTATGTCGACACGGCAACCCTGCGCAGGGGTGAGGACCTGGCATCCGGCCGCCGACAAGGCGTCCGCCAAGGCGGCGTAGAAGCCAAGGAGCCGATGCGGATGGCCGGTCCCGAGCAGCACGGGAACCCTACGCCGGGCCGCGTCCTGGAGCCGCTCGGCGAAGGCGTCGAGCCCGGCGACGGTCCGCTCCGGGTCGATGACATCGGCCCCCGTGGTGTGCCGGGGATCGGCCGAGACGCCGCACTTGTCCGCCATGAGCCGCAGCAAGTCCCCGGCGCCCCACGTCCATTCGGGATCGAGGCCGAGCAGTATCCGCGGATCCCGGGCGGCGAAGAGCCGGTAACTCCGCAGGCTCTCCTCCCGCGAGGTGGCCACAGGCCCAGCAAGCCGGGCTGCCAGCAAATGCGCACGCAACGCTCCGGTGCTCAACACGCCCCGATGCTGCCGCACCCCCACACAAGAATCCCTGAAAACCCCAAAAACACCCCACAGTTGGGCTAACACCCCCACATCTTCAGCCAGCCCACCCGGCAAGCCCGTAGCCCGTCCGGCGTTTGAGGACGAGCGCGCAGCGCGGAAAGAAGGGGTCCTAGGGGCGGAGCCCCTAGTTTCGGGAAGGGGCGGGCCTGGGGCGCCCCGCGAAGGTCCCACCTAAGCCAACAACCCCCGCAACGGAAACACAGCCCTCCGCACCCCCAACACGGCCTGATCCACCCGATCCGAGGGGTCGTACCCCTCCTCCCACCCCCGCCACCCCACAGGCCACCGCCCATCCGTCATCCGCCCAGGGGCGAGCCCCCGCGTACGGGCGAACACCTCCCGCCGCCACCCCTCAGGCGTCGCGGCCGACGGCTCGATCTCCCGCCCCGCCGCCACCGCGACCAGATGCGTCCAGGACCGCGGCACCACGTCCACCACGGCATATCCACCACCGCCCAGCGCGACCCACCGCCCCTCCGCGTACTCGTGCGCCAGCTCATGGCAGGCGATCTGCACCGCCCGCTGCGCGTCCAACGACACCGCGAGATGCGCCAACGGGTCCTCGAAGTGCGTATCGGCCCCGTGCTGCGTGACGAGGACCTGCGGCCGGAACTCGGCGAGCAGCTCCGGCACCACGGCGTGAAAGGCGCGAACCCATCCCTCGTCCCCGGTCCCCGCGGGCAGCGCCAGATTCACCGCGCTGCCCGGCGCACTCTCGGCCCCGGTCTCCTCGGGCCACCCGGTGCCGGGGAACAAGGTCCGGGGATGCTCGTGCAGCGAGATCGTCAGGACCCGTGGGTCTTCCCAGAACGTGGCCTGCACCCCGTCCCCGTGATGCACGTCCACGTCCACATAGGCGACCCGCTCGACCCCCAACTCCAGGAGCCTGGCGATCGCCAGCGAGGCGTCGTTGTAAATGCAGAACCCCGCCGCCGAGCCGGGCATCGCATGGTGCAGCCCGCCCGCGAAGTTCACCACGTGCAGCGCGTCCCCGCGCCACACCGCCTCGGCAGCACCGACCGACTGCCCGGCGATCAATGCCGACACCTCGTGCATGCGGGCGAAGGCCGGGTCGTCCGCCGTGCCGAGCCCGTACTCCGCGCGCGCCGACGCCGGGTCGGCGGAGGCCGCCTTCACCGCCGCCACGTAGTCCTCGCGGTGCACGAGGCCGAGCGTCGACTCACCGGCAGGCTTCGCCGCGACCACGTCGATGTCGCGGTCGAGCCCGAAGGCGCCGATCAAACTCCGGGTCAGCGCGAGCCGGACCGGGTCCATGGGGTGCTCTGGACCGAAGTCATAGCCCGTTACTGCCTCGTCCCACATCAGCTGTGCGCGGCCGCTCATGCTCGTCACCGTATCGGTCCGGTCCGGGGGCGAACGACCGGGCGTACCACAGCGTCACAAGCACCAACACCAGGGGAACGACCATGGCCCCGCGATAGTTCCACGCATCCCCGAGTCCGCCCACCAATGGCGAACCGATCAGGAATCCCACGTAGTTGAAGACATTGAGCCGCGCCACGGCCGTGTCCGAGTCCCCGGGGAACAGCCGGCCCCCCGCCGCGAACGTCTGCGGCACGATCACACAGAGCCCGAGCCCGAGCAGCGTGAACCCGGCAATCCCCACCCATGCCCCAGGAGCCACCGCCACCACACCGAACCCCAGGGCCCCGACGACGGCCCCGCCCCGCACCACGGCCACCGCCCCGAACCGCCTCACCCCCTGATCCCCAACGGCCCGCCCCACCAGGGTCATCACCATGTAGACGTTGTACGGAACGGTCGACACCTGCTCCGAACTCCCCAGCACGTCCTGCAGATACTTCGCGCTCCAGTTGGCCACCGTCGAATCCCCGATGTACGCGAAGGTCATCACGAGACACAGCGGCAACAGCGCCTTGAAGACCACGCCCCCACCGTCACGGGCACGCCGCTCCCCGCCCTCGCCGTCGCTGACATCGGAGTCGACGTACCCCCAACTCCCCACGAACACCGCGGGCAACAGGACGACGACCACCGGCAGATACGACACGAACAACGGCAGATCCCAGTGCGCCCCCGCCCAGGCGAGCGACGCCCCCACGATCCCGCCCAGGCTGTACGCGGCGTGGAAACCGAGCATGATGCTGCGCCCGTACGCCCGCTGCAGACTCACTCCGAGCATGTTCATGGAGGCGTCGAGCGCACCGACCGCGATGCCGAACGCCCCCAGCGCGACCGCGAGTTCCCACATCGCGTTCCCAGCCCCGGCCCCGAGCAGCGCGAGCAGCACCACCGGCTGCGACCACCGCAGCACCCGGCTCGGCCGCACCTTCTTGACCAGCCGCTCGGTTCCTACGCTCCCCACGCCGGCCAGGATCGGCACGGCGGCCAGGAAGACGGGCAACAGGCCGTCGGATATCCCGTACCTGTCCTGCAGCGCGGGTATCCGCGTCACCAGGAGCGCGAACGTGACGCCCTGCGCCAGGAAGCTGAACGCGAGCGCGGCCCTGCCACGCCGCAGCGTCTGTGTCATGGCTGGGTAGCGTACGACCCCGCTCTACCCGTGGGTAGATGGATCACACCAACAGATCGGGCAATTCCCGCAGGTCCTGGAAGAGCCGGGTGGCTCCCTGGAGCCGCTCGGCCGGCGTCATGGCCGTGTATCCGTAGACGTCCATCCCCGCCGCCACAGCGGCCTGTACTCCCAGCGGGCTGTCCTCGACGACGGCACACCGCTCCGGCGCGACACCCATGCGCTCCGCGGCATGCAGAAAGAGATCAGGCGCCGGCTTCCCCCGTCCGACGTCCTGCGAGCTGAACACCCGCTCTTCGGTAAACCATTTGTCGAGCCCGGTCTTCCGGTGACCCACCCGAATCCGCTCATGGCTCCCGGAGGAGGCCAGACAGTAGGCGACCCCGTCCGCGGTCAGCTTCTCCAGTACGTCGAATGCCCCCGCCATCGGCTCGAGCTCCCGCTCGAACGCGGCGAAGACCCGCTCATGAAAGACCGCGTCGAAATCCTCGGGCAACCGCTGCCCCGACCGTTCGAGGACGATGTCGTGTACGCGGTGGAGCGCGGCGCCCATATAGGTCCGCACGGAGTCCTCGTACGAAGTGGGGTGGCCGAGCTCGGTCAGGTACGCGGCGAGGATGGTGTTGGAGAGCGGCTCGCTGTCCACCAGGACACCGTCGTTGTCGAAGATGATCAGGTCGTATCGCATGACTCGACCCTAAACGCAGAAAACCCCCGCATCGTAAGATGCGGGGGTTTTCCCTTAAATTTAGTTCGGCGGCGTCCTACTCTCCCACAGGGTCCC
>NZ_JBHYJH010000133.1:0-21365 GCF_042740445.1 Streptomyces sp. NPDC059003
GCCTCTCCTCGTCATGTGCGGGGAGCGTCGGCCCTATTCGGGGCTCGGAGCGGGGGCCGGCTCGGGCTCCTTGGCGTCCCCCGGTGCCGGTGCCGGTGCGGCGGCGGTGGCGGGCCTGATGTGCCGCATGAGCACTGCGGCGCCGGCGGCGCCCGCCAGCATGAGGCCGCCGCCCACGAAGGCGGCGATGTTCATGCCGCGGGTGAACGCCTCCTCCGCGGTGCCCAGCAGCGGCTTCGCGGTGTCGGGCGGCAGGTGCCTGGCCACTTCCGTCGCGCCGCCGAGCGAACCCTCCGCGGCCTTGGCCGCCTCCGGCGGGAGTCCGCGCGTCGCGTCGGTGACGTCGCGGGTGTAGAAGGCGGAACCGATGCTGCCGAGGATCGCCACGCCCAGCGCCCCGCCGAGCTGGTTGCTGGTCTCCGGCAGCGCCGCGGCCGCGCCCACGCTCTCCGGCGGGGCCGCGGAGACGATCAGGTCGGCGGTCAGGGGCATCGCGAGGCCCACCCCCGCCGACAGGACGGACGAGCCGATCACCGCGGTGGCCAGGCCGGAGTCGGTGCGCAGCTGGGTCATGACGGCGAAGCCCGCCGCCGCCACGACCAGGCCGACGGCGATGAGGTGGCCGGGACGGACGGTCTTGGACAGCGCGGCGGTGACCGACGACGACACCGCGACCGCAAGCGGCGCGGGCAGCGTCCACAGCCCGGCCTCCAACGGGCTGAGCCCGTGCACCAGTTGGATCCACTGCGTGGCGAACAGCAGGAAGCCCACCATCGCGAACAGCGCCACCAGGTTGACGCCGACGGACGCGCTGAACCCCCGGTCCCGGAACAGGCCGAGGTCGATCAGCGGGCTCGGGGCCGAGCGCTGGCGCAGGACGAACAGGACGCCGACGACGACCCCGGCGGCCGTGGAGGCCGCGTACGTCCAGGCGAAGCCGTCGTCGGCGAGCTCCTTGATGCCGTAGATGGCCGGGATCACGGCGCCCAGGAACAGCGCCGCGCCGAGGATGTCGAAGCGGCCCGGATTCGGGGCGCGGTACTCCGGCAGGAGCCGGGGCCCGAGGACCAGGATCAGGGCCGTGACCGGGACGTTGACCAGGAAGATCGAGCCCCACCAGAACTTCTCCAGGAGCAGCCCCGACACGATCGGCCCCAAGGCGGCGCCGCCGGACAGGCCGACCGTCCACACCGCGATGGCGGCACGGCGCTGGCCGGGGTCGCGGAACATGTTGCGGATCAGCGCGAGCGTGGACGGCGCGAGCACGGCTCCGGAGATGCCGAGGACGGCGCGGGCGACGATCAGCAGCTCGGAGCTGCCGGCGTAGGCGGCGGCCAGGGACGAGGCGCCGAACACGGCCGCCCCGAGCATCAGCAGGAGCCGGCGGCCGATGCGGTCGCCGAGGGTTCCCATGGTGATGAGCAGTCCGGCGAGCATGAACGCGTAGATGTCCACGATCCACAGCTGCTGCGTGGCGGTCGGCTCCAGGGACGCGCTGAGGAACGGCAGCGCGAAGTACAGCACGGTCATGTCCATCGACATCAGAAGGACCGGGAGGACGAGGACGGCGAGGCCGACCCAGTCCTTCAGGCTCGCGCGGTCCTGGCTCATGGTCTCGACTCCAGATCTGTGTACGTCGTGCGCCGGCGCTCGTGCGCGGCGGGCGGAGCCCCGGCCAGGGCCGTGTCCGACGGGTCGGACACGGCCTAGGAACGGCCGTCCGCCGCGGCGGCGGCCTCGCGGGCGAGGCGGGCCCGGTCGACCTTGTGATGGGCGTTCAGGGGGAACTCCGTCACGTGGTGGAACGCCTTGGGCACCATGGCGGCGGGCAGGTGGGCGGAGAGCTCGCGGCGCAGCGTCGCGGGCGGGACGCGGTCGCCGGTGTAGTAGAGGACGAGTTCGAGCCCGCCGTCGGGTGCGGTGCGGGTCACGGTGGCCGCGTTGTGGATGCCCTCGCAACTCCGGACGACGTGGTCGACCTCGGCCAGTTCGACCCGGAAGCCCTGGATCTGGACCTGGGCGTCCATGCGGCCGAGGTACACCAGCTCGCCGTCGTCCAGGCGCCGCACCCGGTCGCCCGTGCGGTACCAGCGGCGGCCGTCGCGCTCCAGGAAGCGGCCCCGGTCGTCCTCGGCGTCGAGGTAGCCGGGCGTCATCTGCGGCCCGGAGACGCACAGTTCGCCCTCGGTCGGCGACTCGGCGTGGCCGTCCTTGTCGGAGTCCAGGTCGAGCAGGAGGTGGTCGTGGCCGGGGTGCACCCGGCCGATCGGGACGACGCCGTTGACCGCGCGGGCCTGGGAGGTCTCGGGCGACCAGCGGTGACCGGTGATGGTGACGGTCAACTCGGTGGGCCCGTACAGGTTCTCGATGATCGATCCGGGCGCGGCGGCCGCCCAGGCGGCGGCGTCCTCGCACAGCAGCGCCTCGCCCGCGAAGAAGCTCCACCGCAGCGTGGGCATCGACCCCGGCGTCAGACCGCCCATGTTCCGGATGAATGCGATGCCGCTCGGCGTGGAGAACCACACCGTCATCCGCCGCTCGGCGAGGAAGGCGGGCAGGTCCCGGTGGGCCGTCGCGGGAACGGAGTGCAGCTGGGCGCCGTGGCCCCAGGCGCAGAACAGCTCGAACATCGCGCAGTCGAAGCTGAGGCCGACGTTCTGGCAGAACACGTCGTCGGGGCCGAAGTCGTAGCGCCGGTCGAGGAGGTGGAAGTAGTGGTCGTTGGCCCCGTGCGTGATCGGCACGCCCTTGGGGCGGCCCGTCGAACCGGAGGTGAACAGGACGTAGGCGACGTCGGAGGGCTGGACGGCCACCGGCGCGTCGAGCGCGGGGGCGGGCGCGGCCTCGTCGAGGACGGGCAGGCCGAGCTCGGCCCGCGCGAGCGCGGCACGGCCGGCCGGGTCGGCGATGACGGTGTGGACGTCCGCGGCGGTGAGCATGCGGCGGGTGCGCTCGGCGGGGAAGTGCGGGTTGAGCGGTACGACGGCGGCGCCCGCGTACAGCGCCGCCAGGATCCCGACGTACGCGGTGGGGCTCTTGTCCGCGAGGACGGCGACGGCGCCGGGACCCTGCGGGGACCGCGACAGGAGCGCCCCGGCCCGGCGCAGCGCCGCCTCGTGCACCTCCTCGTACGTCAGGCTCTCGGCGTCGACGCGGACCGCCGTCCGGGTGGGTGACAGCGCGAGGCCGTGCAGGAACCGCTCGTGCAGGCCGTGGCCCAGGGAGGGGGTCTCGATCATCTTTCCTTCCTCCGCGGAGAGAAAAGGGGTGGATAGGGGTGCCGATCCGCCAGCCGTGCGTTTTAGGTTGGCGACGACGTCGACTATTCGTTGAACGCTGCTGAATACGGGAGTGCGCCATGTGGGACGAGCCCTTCGAGCAACTTCTCAGGAAACACCTTCCGCTGCTCGAACCGGAGGACGCGATAACCGTCGACCTGAGCCTGAGTGATCATGGTTTGGATTCCATGGGAATGGTCGCGCTGCTGTCCTCGCTGGAGAGCACGTACGGCGTCCGTTTCGTCGACGACGCCCTCGCTCTCGACAACTTCGCCACCCCCGGGACGCTCTGGAAGACCCTGACGGACATGCGCTGACCCGATTCCCGCTCACTGCCCCGCTATGCGATCGCGCTGCGCCGGCGCGGTCGCATGGCCGTGTCCGGCCGCACCGCGACCACCTCGAACGCCTGGGTCATGACGTCCACCCGGCCCCACAGCGCGTCCTGCCCGGGGACGTACACCCGCTCGACGCCGAGCCCCGTCAGGGTCTCGGCCACCGCGGGCCACCGCACCGGGCGCGTCACGGCGTCGAGGAGCATCGTCCGCACCCCGTCCGCCGTGCGCACCAGGGAACCGTCGTGGTCGGACACCACGACGACGTCGGGGTCGGAGAACGCGACGCCCGCGGCGACCTCGGCCGCGATCTCCTCCCGCAGCGCGCCGAACAGCGTCGAGTGCATCGGCGGCCGCATCACGTACAGGGGCAGTCCGCCCGCCGCCCGGAGCCGCCGCTGCAGCCACTCCACGGCGGTCTCGCGCACCGACAGCATGTGGAAGTCGTGGTCGACCTGGCAGGCCACCTCGTTCCACTCGCCGCGGGCGTCGAGTTCGGCACGGATCTCGGCGAGCCGCTCGGGCGGAACGCGGGCGAAGGACTGGGCGACGATGTCACCGTGCTCGCGGGCGAAGTAGGCGTCCACGCGCCGGCCCCACGCGGCGGCCATCGTCACGGCCTCGGAGAAGGGCAGCGCCCCGGACCGCACGGCCGCCGGAATGCCGCCGAAGCTGGCGCCGGCGCACGCGACCGGCTCCACCTCGTGCTCGGTGACCGCGTACTCGGCGAGCGCCAGGTAGGAGACCAGGAAGGCGAGCCGCATCGGCTCGGGGAACGCGCCCTGGTCGCTCCGTGCCTCGGTCTCCCGGCACCGGTCGATCAGGGAGTAGCCAAGGGCCCGGTCCGCCTCGGCCACGAACCGGCGCGCCACCGGGTGGACCACCAGGAACCGCGCCAGGTCGGCGAACGGCGTCGGGCCGATTCCGGGAAAGACAATCGCCGACATATTCTCGTTCTCCCTTATTCGCAACCATGAGGTGTTCCGCTTTCGCGGCCATGAGGTGTTCCGCGGACCTGAGGTGCCGGGCCGCGCCGGGGCAGCCGAAAAGATCGACCCTACTGTTTCTGGTCAGTCTTGTGGGGCCCCCGTACCGGCATAACCCCTAGTGCCCCCTAGTTCAGGGGTCGTCGTCCGGAAGTTCTTGTGAGCGGTAAAAGCACCCTGTTAGAAACGACCTGGCATTGGCTGGGAAAGCCGAATAGGGAAGGGTGGCGCATGAGCCCGAATGGAGCGCGTCCGGCTCGGGCGCACGCATCGGTGGACAACCTGCGGACGTACCTGCTGGCCGCCGCCCGCAGCACGCCCGACCGGCCCGCGGTCGTCCAGGCGGCGGCGGACGGCGGCATCGAGACGATCACGTACGGCGAGCTCGAGCGGCGCACCGACCGCTGCGCGGCCGCCCTCGACGCGCTCGGCCTCGACGTGGGCGACCGCGTCATCCTGGAGTCCGACACCGACGCCGACGCGGTGGCGACGCTCCTGGCCTGCGCCACCCTTGGACTGCCGTTCGTCCCGGCCAGCCCCGAGGCCCCGGACGAACGGCTCTTGACGATCATCGAGAGCGCCGAGCCCGCGCTGTACGTCCAGTCCGGGCACGGCCGGCGGACCGGCATCCCCGAGAGCGTCGGCACCGCCCGGTTCGGCCCCGACGGCCTCACCGTGGAACGGGCGCCCGCGCCGCGCGTGCGCCGCCGCCGCACGGTGACGCCCCTCGACACCGCGTACATCACCTTCACTTCGGGCACCACGGGCCGGCCCAAGGGCGTGGTCATGAGCCACCGCGGCGTCCTCGCGTTCCTGCGCGGCGCGCAGGCCGAGGGGCTCATCACCGCCGACGACCGGGTGGCGGGCACCTCGCCGCTGCAGTTCGACTTCGCCCTGTTCGACATCGGGTTCGCCCTCAGCCACGGCGCCGCGCTCGTGCCCGTGCCGCGCGACCGGCTCAACTGGCCCCGCCGCTTCCTGACGTTCCTGCGCGAGACCGGGGTGACCCAGGTCGACGGCGTCCCCTCGATCTGGCGCCCGGTGCTGCGGCACGAGCCCGACCTGCTGGCCGAACTCGCGCAGGACGGCGCCCTGCGCCGCATCCTCACCTCGGGCGAGAACTTCCCGCTCGACGAGCTGCGGCGCCTTCAGGAGCTGCTGCCGAAGGCCCACTTCGTCAACGGCTACGGCGCCACCGAGACGATGGCCGCGTCCATCACCGAGGTGCCCAACCCGCTGCCGCCCGGGACCGAACGCCTGTCGATCGGCTACGCGGTCGCGGGCGCGGAGATGCTGCTCGTCGGGCCCGAAGGCCGCCCGGTGACGGAGCCCGGCGTGCTCGGCGAGATCCACCTGCGCACGCCCTCGCTGTTCTCCGGCTACTGGGGCGACCCGGAGGCCACCCGCGCCGTCCTCGTCCCCGACCCGCTCGAACCGAGGTCGGGGCAGCTGCTCTTCAAGACCGGCGACCTGGCGTCCATGGGATCCGACGGCGAGCTGTACTTCCACGACCGCGCCGACTCCCAGGTGCAGATCCGCGGCAACCGCGTCGAGCTGGGCGAAGTGGAGCGCCGCGTCAGCCGGTTCCCCGGCATCAGCGGCGCCGTGGCGCTGCTGCTGCCGCGCGTGGACGACGACCCGCAGCTGCACGTCTTCGTCACCCGCGCCCCGGACGCGCCCGAGCCGGACGCCAAGGAAGTCATCGCGTTCTGCCGCACCGCGCTGCCCGGCTACATGGTTCCCCGCCGCCTGCACGTGGTGGACGAATTCAAGCTGACCGTCAACGGCAAGGTCGACCGCGCCGTCCTCACCGCCCTCGCGGCGTCCTGACCATCCCCATGGCCTCCAGGCCTCCTCTTCTGGCCGCCAGGCCTCTTCT
Organism: Streptomyces sp. NPDC059003; assembly: GCF_042740445.1. Lineage (NCBI taxonomy): Bacteria > Bacillati > Actinomycetota > Actinomycetes > Kitasatosporales > Streptomycetaceae > Streptomyces > Streptomyces sp. NPDC059003. Next base: position 6,479 of record NZ_JBHYJH010000133.1, read on the forward strand.
TCGTTGCGGAGTACGCACATGACCGAGCAGTCAACGGCCGCGATGCTGGAACTGGTGCTCGCGCAGGCCGCTGCCGTGCTGCGCGCCGCCGATCCCGACGCCTACGGGGACGCGGCCGCCGACGTCGCCGCCGACCGCCCGTTCCTGGCGGTGGGCCTGGACTCACTGGGCCTGGTCCACCTGCACCGGCGGCTCACCGCCGAGTTGGGCGTCGAGCTGCCCGTCACCATCGGCTTCGACCACCCGACACCGGCCGCCCTGGCCCGCCACCTGGCGGACGTGGTGGACGGCACCGTCGACACGGCGGGAGCCGACGCCGCCGCGCCCACCGCGCGCGCGGAGTCCGACGAGCCGATCGCGATCGTCGGGATCGGCTGCCGCTTCCCCGGCGGAGTCACCTCGCCCGAGGACCTGTGGCGCCTGCTCGCCGACGGCACGCACGTGCTCACCGACTTCCCCGCCGACCGGGGCTGGGACCTGGACCGCCTGTACGACCCGGACCCGGCCGCCACCGGGAGCAGCTATGTGCGGCGCGGCGGATTCCTGCCGGACGCCGCCGACTTCGACGCCGACTTCTTCCAGATCAACCCCAAAGAAGCCATGGCCATGGACCCCCAGCAGCGGCTGCTCCTGGAGACCAGCTGGGAGGCGCTCGAACGCGCGGGCATCGACCCGGGCCGGCTGCGCGGCACGCCGTCGGGCGTGTTCATCGGCGTGGAGCCGCACGAGTACGGGCCCCGTACGCACGAGGCCCCCGACGGCCTCGACGGCTACGTCATGGGCGGCAACCTGCCCAGCGTCGTCTCCGGCCGCGTCGCCTACACGCTCGGCCTCGAAGGGCCCACGCTCACCGTCGACACCGCCTGCTCCGGCTCGCTCACCGCCCTCCACCTGGCGGTGCGGTCGCTGCAGCGCGGGGAGTGCGGCCTCGCGCTCGCGGGCGGCGTCACCGTGATGTCCAGCCCCGGCACGTTCACCACGTTCAGCCGCCAACGGGGTCTGGCCCCCGACGGCCGGATCAAGGCGTTCGCCGCGGCCGCCGACGGCACCTGCTTCGCCGAGGGCGCGGGCGTGTTCGTCCTGACCCGGCTCACGGACGCGCTGCGCGAAGGCCACCAGGTCCTCGCCGTGGTCCGTGGCAGCGCCATCAACCAGGACGGCGCGAGCAACGGCCTCACCGCGCCCAACGGCCTGGCCCAGCAGCGCGTCATCCGCCGGGCGCTCGCCGACGCGGGCCTCACCCCCGACGAGGTCGACGCCGTCGAGGCGCACGGCACCGGCACCACGCTCGGCGACCCCATCGAGGGCCAGGCCCTGGTCGCCGCGTACGGGCGCGGCCGCGCACCCGAGAAGCCCCTGTGGCTGGGGTCGGTGAAGTCCAACATCGGGCACACGGGCGCCGCGGCGGGCGCCGCCGGGATCATCAAGATGGTGCAGGCGCTGCGGCACCGTACGCTGCCGCGGACCCTGCACGTCGACGAGCCGACCCCGCACGTCGACTGGTCGGACGGCACCGTGCGGCTCCTTACGGAGCCGGTGCCGTGGGAGGGCGCCGGTGCGCCTCGCCGCGCGGGTGTGTCCTCGTTCGGTGCGAGTGGCACCAATGCTCACGTCATTATTGAAGAGCCGCCGGCGGGTGGGCGTTCCGCCGGATCTGATGACGAGACGCGCCGTCGTTCGTCCGCGGCGCCGTCTGGGCCGGGCGCGCAGTTCCTCGCGCCCCTTCGGGGCGCTCCTGTTCCCGTCGTCCTTTCAGCCCAGGGAGAAGACGCTTTGCGCGCCCAGGCCGGGCGTCTGCTGGCGTACGTGGACGACACCACGCCGCTCGACCTCGCGTACGCGGCCGCCACCACCCGCGCCCACCTGCGCGACCGGGCCGCCGTCGTCGCCGCCGACCGCGACGAGCTGCGCGCCGCCCTGACCGCCCTCGCCGAGGGCACGACCGCGCCCGGCCTCGTCACCGGGACGACCCTGGCGACGGGCCGCACGGCGTTCCTGTTCACCGGCCAGGGCAGCCAGCGCCCGGGCATGTGCCGCGAACTGGTGCGCGCCTTCCCGGTGTTCGCGCAGGCGCTCCAGGAGGCCGCCGACCACCTCGACCTCCACCTCGACGAGCCCCTGGGCGACGTGCTGTTCGCCGACCCCGGCACGCCGCAGGCGGAGCTGCTGCACCAGACCCGGTACGCGCAGGCCGCGCTGTTCGCCGTCGAGACCGCCCTGTTCCGGCTCCTGGAGTCGTGGGGCGTCACGCCCGGCCTGGTCGCCGGGCACTCCATCGGCGAGATCGCCGCCGCGCACGCCGCCGGCGTCCTGACCCTGGCCGACGCCGCCCTGCTTGTCGGGGCGCGCGGCACCCTGATGCAGGAGCTGCCCGCGGGCGGCGCGATGGTCGCCGTCCAGGCGGCGGAGGCGGAGGTCGTCCCGTACCTGACCGAGCGCGTCAGCCTCGCCGCCGTCAACGGCCCGTCGGCGGTCGTCCTTTCCGGCGAGACCGACGCCGTCCTGGCCGTCGCGGCCCGCTTCACCGAGCAGGGGCGCAAGACGCGGCGCCTTCGCGTGTCGCACGCGTTCCACTCGCCGCTCATGGACCCGATGCTCGACGACTTCCGCCGCGTCGCCGAGACCCTGACGTACGCGCCCGCGCGCATCCCCGTGGTGTCCAACCTGACCGGCGAGCCCGTCACCGACTTCGACGCCGACTACTGGGTACGGCACGTCCGCGAGCCGGTGCGCTTCGCCGACGGCATGCGCGAACTCGCGGCCCAGGGCGTCACCACGTACCTGGAACTGGGGCCCGACCCCGTCCTGTCGGCGATGGGGCGCGACTGCCTCGACGGCGACGACGGTGAGGGTTCCGACAGCGCGTTCGTGGCGTTGCTGCGCGACGGACACGACGAGGAGTGGCACGTCGTCACCGCTCTCGGCCTGGCCCACGCCCACGGCGTCGCCGTCGACTGGGACCGCTTCTTCGCCGGGCGGGGCGCACACCGCGTCGAGCTGCCCACCTACGCCTTCCAGCGCAAGCGGTACTGGCTGGACGCCGGGAGCCGTCCCGACACGATCGGGCACCCGCTCCTCGACACCGCCGTCAGCCTCGCGGGCGCCGACGGCATCGTCCTGACGGGCCGCCTGTCCACCCGGTCGCAGCCGTGGCTCGCCGACCACGTCATCGCGGGCGTCGTCCTCGTACCCGGTGCCGCCCTGGTCGAACTCGCCGTGCGCGCCGGGGACGAGGCGGGCTGCGCCGCGGTGGACGAGCTCACCCTGGAGACGCCGCTCGCGCTCACCGCGGACGCCGGTGCGGAGGTCCAGGCCGTCGTCGGCGCCCCCGACCCGACGGGCCGCCGCACCGTGGAGATCTACTCGCGCCCCGCGGGCAGCGAGGAGAACTGGACCCGCCACGCCAGCGGCGTCCTCGCCGAGCACGGCGAGGGACCGGCGGCCGGTACCGACGCGTTCGCGCAGTGGCCGCCCGCCGACGCCGAACCGGTCGACGTGGACGGCCTCTACGAGCGCCACGCCGCGCAGGGGTACGGCTACGGACCCGCGTTCCGCCGCGTGCGCGCTGCCTGGCGGCGCGGGGGCGAGGTGTTCGCGGAGGTCGCCACCGACGAGGCGGGCGCCGACCGGTTCGGGCTGCACCCGGCGCTGCTCGACGCCGCGATGCACGCCTGCGAAGGACCCGAGGACGACGGCCAGGTGCGGCTCCCGTTCGCGTGGGTCGGCGTCGAACTGCACGCCGCGGGCGCCACGGCGCTGCGCGTCCACGTGGTGCAGACGGCCCCCGACGAGGTCTCGGTCGCCCTGGCCGACGCCGCGGGGGCGCCGGTCGCCACCGTCCGCTCCCTCGTCCAGCGGCCCGTGCCGGTCGACGGCGTACGGCGGTCCGGCTCCCTGCTGCGCGTCGAATGGACCGCGCTCCAGGCGCCGTCGCAGCCGGACACCGCGGCGGCGGAGTGCCGTCTCGCCCACGTCCCGGCGAGCTTCCCCGGCGCCCCCGTCGAGGCGGCGCGGGCGGCGACGCTGCACGCCCTTGAGCTGATCCGGGACGCGCTGCGGGACGACACGCGCCTCGCGCTCGTCACCCGCGACGCGGTCGACGACCTGGCGCTCGCGCCCCTGCTTGCCCTGGTGCGCTCCGCACAGGCCGAGAACCCGGGGCGGTTCTTCCTCCTCGACACGGACCGCGACGTCCCCGAGGAGGAGCTGCGCGCCGCCCTGGCCTCCGGCGAGCCCCAACTGGCCCTGCGCGACGGCACGGTGCTGGTGCCGCGCCTGGCCCGCACGCCGCAGTCGGACGCTGACCGGTCGGACGCCTCCCAGCCGGACGCCTCCCAACAGGACAGTCCCCAGTCGGACACCCCGCGACCCGTCGCGTGGGATCCCGACGGCACGGTCCTCATCACCGGCGGCACCGGCGGCCTCGGCGGCCTGGTCGCCCGGCACCTCGTCCGCCGGCACGGCGTCAAGCACCTGCTGCTCACCGGGCGCCGCGGCCCGGACAGCCCCGGCGCGGCCGAACTAGCCGCAGAGCTCGGCGAGTTGGGCGCCGAAGCGACGGTCGCCGCCTGCGACATCGCCGACCGCGCCGCCCTGGCGGCCCTCCTCGACGCGATCCCCGACGCGCACCCGCTGACGGCCGTCGTCCACAGCGCCGGTGTCATCGACGACGGCCTCGCCGCCTCACTCACGCCCGAGCAGGTCGGCACCGTCTTCCACGGCAAGGCGGACGGCGCCTGGCACCTGCACGAGCTGACGCGCGAACTGCCGCTCGCCGCGTTCGTGCTGTTCTCGTCCGCCGCCGCGCCCATGGGATCGGCGGGGCAGGGCAACTACGCCGCCGCCAACGCCTTCCTCGACGCGCTCGCCGGGCACCGCGCCGCCCAGGGCCTCCCCGCGACGTCCCTGGCCTGGAACCTGTGGGCGGGCGACGCAGGGATGGGCGCCCGCCTGGACGAGGTGACTCTCCGCCGCGCCGAGCGCTCCGGGTTCCCCGCGCTCGGCGCCGACGAGAACCTCGCCCTGCTCGACGAGGCCCTCACCACCGGCGAACCGGCCCTCATACCCCTGCGCCTGGACGCCTCCGCCCTGCGGGCCCGCCCCGACGGCGTACCGCCGATGCTGCGCGGCCTGGTCCGCGCGCCCGCACGCCGGCCCGCCGCCGCCACGACCGCCGCGGGACCCGGCGGCGCCCTCGCCGACCGGCTCGCCGGGAAGCCGGACGCCGAACGCGAACGGATCGTCCTCGACCTGGTCCGCGCCCAGATCGCCGCCGTACTCGGCCACGGGAGCGGCACCGCGATCGACGCCCGCCGCGCCTTCACCGAGCTGGGCTTCGACTCCCTGGCCGCCGTCGAGCTCCGCAACGCGCTCGGCGCGGCCACCGGGCTCCGGCTCACCTCCACCCTGGTCTTCGACCACCCGACGCCGCAGGCCCTCGCCGAGCACGTGCTCGACAAGGTGCGGGGCGCCACGCCCGCCGCGTCCGCGCCACGGGCCCCCGTCCGCGCCACGGCCGACGAGCCCATCGCCATCGTGGCGATGGCCTGCCGCTACCCCGGCGGCGTCACCTCTCCCGAGGACCTGTGGCGCCTGGTCGCCGACGGCACCGACGCGATCAGCGCCTTCCCCGACGACCGGGGCTGGCACACCGAGGAGATCTACGACCCCGAGCCCGGGAAGCACGGCACCACCTACACGCGCGAAGGCGGCTTCCTCTACGACGCCGCCGACTTCGACCCCGCCTTCTTCGGCATCAGCCCGAAGGAAGCGCAGGCGATGGACCCGCAGCAGCGCCTCCTCCTCGAAGTCGCCTGGGAGGCCATCGAGCGCGGCGGCATCGACCCGCTCTCCCTCAAGGGCAGCCCCACCGGCGTGTTCGCCGGGCTCATGTACCACGACTGGGCGGCGCGCTCGTCCCGCCCCGGCGCCGTCGCCGAGGACATCGCGGGCTTCACCGCGGGCGGCGGCCTCGGCAGCGTCGCGTCCGGCCGCGTCTCGTACACCCTCGGCCTCCAGGGCCCGGCGGTCACCATCGACACCGCCTGCTCCTCGTCCCTGGTGGCGATGCACTGGGCCGCGCAGGCGCTGCGGCAGGGCGAGTGCACCCTCGCCCTGGCCGGCGGCGTCACCGTGATGGCCACGCCCGAGACGTTCGTCGGCATGAGCCTGCAGAAGGGCCTGGCCCCCGACGGCCGCTGCAAGGCGTACGGCGCCGGCGCCGACGGCACCGGCTGGGGCGAGGGCGCGGGCCTCGTGCTCCTGGAGCGACTGTCGGACGCGCGCCGCGCCGGGCACCCGGTGCTCGCCGTGATCCGCGGCTCGGCCATCAACCAGGACGGCGCGTCCAACGGGCTGTCCGCGCCCAACGGCCCCGCCCAGCAGCGGGTGATCCGGCAGGCCGTGGCCGCCGCGGGCCTCACCCTCGCCGACATCGACGCGGTCGAGGGCCACGGCACCGGCACCACCCTCGGCGACCCCATCGAGGCCCAGGCGCTGATGGCCACGTACGGGCAGGAGCGCGCGGACGGCGAGCCGCTGTGGCTCGGGTCGATCAAGTCCAACGTCGGCCACACCCAGGCCGCCGCGGGCGTCGCGGGCGTGGTCAAGATGGTGATGGCGATGCGGCACGGCACGCTGCCCCGCACCCTGCACGCCGACACCCCGTCCCCGCACATCGACTGGACCGAGGGCGCCGTCGAACTGCTCACCGAGCCCAAGGACTGGGCGGTGGACGGCCGTCCGCGCCGGGCCGCCGTCTCCTCCTTCGGCGTCAGCGGCACCAACGCCCACGTCGTCATCGAGGAGGCGCCCGCGCCCGAGCCGCGCGAACCGCGGGGCCAGCGGCCCCCGGTCCTGCCGCTGCCGCTGTCGGCGTCGTCCGCCGACGCGCTGCGCGCCCAGGCGGCACGGGTCGCCGCCCACCTGCGCGACCACGACGTGGACGAGCTGGACGCCGCCGCCTCGCTCGCCCGCGGCCGCGCCGCCCTGGAGCACCGGGCCGTGATCGTGGACGCCGGCCGCGAGGACCTCCTCGCCGGGCTCGACGCGCTGGTCGCGGGGAACTCTCCCGCCGCCGTCGTCCAGGGCACCCGACGCGGCGACTCACGGGCCGTGTTCGTCTTCCCCGGACAGGGCTCGCAGTGGCAGGGGATGGGCGTGGAACTCCTCGCCCACTCACCGGCGTTCGCCGCGCGCCTCAGCGAGTGCGCCAAGGCCCTCGAACCGTACGTGGAGTGGAACCTGCTCGACGTGCTGCACGGCGCGCCCGACGCACCGCTCCTGGACGCCGTCGACGTCGTCCAGCCCGCGCTCTGGGCGCTGATGGTGTCCCTCGCCGAGGCGTGGCGCGCCGCGGGCGTCGAACCGGCCGCCGTCGTCGGCCACTCCCAGGGCGAGATCGCCGCCGCCTGTGTCGCGGGCGCGCTGTCGCTCGAGGACGGCGCCCGCGTCGTCGCGCTGCGCAGCCGGATCATCCGTCAGGACCTGGCGGGCCAGGGCGGCATGATGTCGGTCGCGCTCTCCGCCGACCGCGCCGCCGAGCGTTTCGCCGACTGGGAAGGACGCCTCCAGCTCGCCGTCGTCAACGGCCCCGCGTCCGTCGTCGTGTGCGGCGACCCGGAGGCCCTCGACGAACTGCGGGCCCAGCTGAGCGCCGACGGCGTGCAGGCCCGCCGCATCCCCGTGGACTACGCGTCGCACTCGGTGTTCGTGGAGTCGATCCGCGACCGGCTGCTCACCGAGCTGAGCGGCCTGGCACCGCGGACGTCGTCCGTGCCGTTCTACTCCACCGTCACCGCGGGACTCCTCGACACCGAGGGCCTGGACGCCGAGTACTGGTACACCAACCTGCGCCAGCCCGTCCGGTTCGAGGAGACGACCCGGGCGCTCCTCGCCGACGGCTTCGAGATCTTCGTCGAGTCCAGCCCCCACCCGGGCCTGCTCGCCGGTCTCGGCGAGACCGCCGAGTCGGCCGGGGTGCCCGCCGCGCTCGTCGGCACGCTGCGCCGCGACACGGGCGGCCCGCGCCAGTTCCTCACCGCGCTCGCCGAGGCGTACGTGCGCGGCGCGACCGTCGACTGGGACAGCCAGTTCGCCGGCGCCGGAGCCCGCCACGCCGACCTGCCCACCTACCCCTTCCAGCGCAAGCGGTACTGGCTGGAGGTGACCGAGCACACCGGCGACGCGCGGGGCATCGGCCAGACGCCCGCCGACCACCCGCTGCTCGGCGCGGCCGTGCCGGTCGCCGGGGCCGGGGGAGTGCTGCTCACCGGCCGCCTGTCGGTCTCCGCACAGCCGTGGCTCGCCGACCACGTCGTCGGCGGCGCCGTCCTGTTCCCCGGGACGGGCTTCGTGGAACTGGCCGTACGGGCCGGTGACGAGGTCGGCCGGGGACGGGTGGACGAGCTGACCCTTCAGGCGCCGCTCGTGCTCCCCGAGCGCGGCGGCGTGGCGATCCAGGTCGTCGTCGACGCCGACCTGCGCACCGTGTCGGTCCACTCACGGCCCGAGGACGCACCCGTCGACGCCGCCTGGACGCGGCACGCCCAGGGCACCCTCGCCGAGGCAGGACCGGAACCGGCGCACGGGGCCACGCCCTGGCCGCCGCCGGACGCCGAACCGGTCGACCTCACCGGCTTCTACGAGCCGTCCGAGCCGTCCGAGCCGTCTGAGCCGTCTGAGCCGTCCGCGCCGTCCGCGCCGTCCCGGCCGTCCTCCGGCGCCGAAGGACTGGCGTACGGGCCCTCGTTCCAGGGGCTGCGCGCGGCCTGGCGGCGCGGCGACGAGGTGTACGCGGACATCGCGCTGCCCGAACGGGCCGCCGCCGACGCCCCGCGGTTCGGCCTGCACCCGGCCGCGCTCGACGCGGCACTGCACGCCACCGCGCTGCTCGCCGCCGACGACCGCCACGTCACGCTGCCGTTCGCCTGGACGGGCGTCGACCTGCACGCATCGGGGGCCGCCGCGCTGAGGCTGCGGATGACACGGCTCGGCGAGGACGAGGTCGCGCTGCACCTCACCGACACCGCGGGCCGGCCCGTCGCGTCCGTGGAGTCCCTCGTCCTGCGCCCGGTGGCCGCCGGCGGCCCGGCGCCCGCCGACGCCGCCCACGACGCCCTGTTCGAGCTCGTCTGGGCGCCCGCGGCGCCGACGGATGCCGCACCCCGCACACACGTGCACCGCTGTGCGGGCGGCACGACCGCGGACGCGGTCCACGCCGAGACGGCCTCGGTGCTGCACGCGCTGCGGTCCTGGCTGGAGGACGAGCAGGACGACGACGCCGTCCTCGCGGTCGTCACGCGGGGCGCCGTGTCGGTGGCGGGCGAGGACGTCACCGACCTCGCCGGGGCCGCGGTCTGGGGCCTGGTCCGCAGCGCCCAGACGGAGAACCCGGGGCGCGTCGTCCTCATCGACCTCGACGCCGCCGACCCTGCCGAATCCGGCGACTCCGGCGACTCGGCGGTCGACGTCGGGCAGGCGGTGGCCACGGGCGAGACGCAGATCGCGGTGCGCTCCGGCACCCCGTACCGCCCGCGCCTGGCACGCGTCACCGCGGACCGGACCGACGCTCCCGCCACCGTCTTCGGCGACCGCCCCGGCACCGTCCTGATCACCGGCGGCACCGGCACCCTCGGCGCCCTGGTCGCCCGCCACCTGGTCACCGCCCACGGCGTCACCGACCTGCTGCTCACCAGCCGCCGCGGCCCCGAAGCGCCCGGCGCCGCCGACCTGACCGCCGAACTCACCGCGCTCGGCGCCCGCGTCGAGGTGGCCGCCTGCGACACCGCGGACCGGGACGCCCTCGCCGCCGTACTCACCGGCCGCGCCCTCACCGGCGTCGTCCACACCGCGGGCGTCCTCGACGACGGCATCATCTCCTCGCTGACGCCGGAGAAGATGACCGCGGTGCTGCGCCCCAAGGTCGACGCGGCGCTGCACCTGCACGAACTCACCGCGGACCACGACCTCACGGCCTTCGTCCTGTTCTCGTCCGCCGCGGGCGTGACCGGCGGCGCGGGCCAGGGCAACTACGCCGCCGCCAACACCTTCCTCGACGGCCTCGCGGCACACCGGCGCGCGCACGGCCTGCCCGCACAGTCCCTGGCCTGGGGACTGTGGCAGGAGGCGAGCGGCATGACCGGCGCCCTCGACGACGCCGACGTCGCCGGGATGCGGCGCGACGGCGTCCTGCCCATCGCGTCCGCCGACGGCCTGGCGCTCCTCGACGCCGCGGGGCGGCTCGACCGCGCGTTCCTCGCACCCGTCAGGCTCGACCTGACCGGGCAGCGCCGCGCCGACGTGCCCGCCGTGCTGCGCGACCTGGTGCGCGGCCCGGCCCGGCGCGTCGTCGACCCCGCCGCCGCGGCGCCCGAACCCGCCGAGAGCCTGCGCGACCGGCTCGCCGGACTCGCCCAGGGCCGCAGGGAACAGGCGCTGCTCGACGTCGTCCGCACGCAGGTCGCCGCCACCCTCGGCTTCGCCGACGCCGACGAGGTCGACCCCGAACGGTCGTTCCGCGACATGGGCTTCGACTCCCTCGCCGCCGTCCGGCTCCGCAACGCCCTCGGCGAGGCCGTCGGGGAGCGCCTGCCCGCGACGCTCGTCTTCGACCACCCGACCGCGCACGTCCTCACGCGGTACCTGCTGGCGGAACTCGGGCTCGACGAGCCGGACGAGGACCCGGAAGAGGGCCCCGCACCGGCCGCGGACGCCGAGGACCGCACCTCGGCGATCCAGCACATGAGCCTGGCCGAACTGCTCCGCACCGCGCAACGATCAGGAGAACCGACATGACCCAGTTGCTCGCCGACACCGACCAGCGCGTCTTCGACACCGACGAGGAACTGCTGCACCGCGTCCTCACCCCCTACCGGGCCAAGCGCTGCGAGTACCTCACCTCGGCCACGGTCACGCTGCAGGGCGACCCCCGCGACGGGGGCCGGCTCGTCGCCGCCTGCACCTTCCTGATCCCCGAGTCCTGCTACATCGACGACACCGGGCACTTCAACGCCGTCGAGTTCAACATCTGCTTCAACCAGATGTCGTACTACCTGATCGCCAAGTCCGTGAAGGAAGCGCTGATCGAGCCGTTCTCCCGGTGGACCCTCGAACAGTTCTGGGACCGGCAGCTCGGGGACGTGTTCATCACCGACTTCCGGAGCAGCTTCCGCAGCTCCATGCGGGGCCGCCACTTCCGGGGCGAGATCGAGGTCGCCGACATCGCCGAGTGGGACGGCAACGACCTGCGCGACGCCCTGGTGCTGCTGCGGACCCGCTGCCGCTACTGGGACGAGACGGGCGGCGAGAGCCACGGCGAGGTCGCCGCCGCCATCACCAACCCGCCCGCGAACTGACCCGTCCCGGACCCGCGGAGGAAGCGATGACCAGTACCACGGAGACCAGTACCACGGAGAGCAGTACCTCGGAGAGCAGTACCACGGAGACCAGCAGCACGGAGACCAGCAGCACGGAACGGCCCGGGCTTCCCGAGGAAGCGCAACAGGTCGACATCGAGCACATCTACGGCCGCCTCGCCGACCGCGGCCTGCGGTACGGGCCCGCCTTCCGGCGGCTGCGCGCCGTGTGGTCGCACGGCGACGAGGTCTACGCCGAGGCCGCACTCGACCAGGCACCCGGCGGCGGCAACGACGGCTACCTGCTGCACCCGGCCCTGTTCGACGCCGCGCTCCAGGCCACCCTGGTGCCGGACCTCGACCGCGACAACAACACCTTCCTGCCCTACGCGCTGCGCGGGATACGCCTCCACAAGGCGGGCGCCCGCGCCGTCAACGTCCACGCCGCCCCCGGCAAGGACGGCGTCTCCCTGGCACTCACCGGCGACGACGGCGAACCGGTCGTCACGGTCGGCACCCTCCTGCGCCGCTCCGTCACCGCCGACCAGCTCGACGCCGCGGCACAGCGCACCCGGCTCCTGCGCGTCGCCTGGAAGGCGGTCGAACAGCCGGCGGCCGCCACGGACCAGCAGCGCTGGGCGTTCCTCGGCACCGACCACATCGGCATCACCGGCGCGCTGAAGTCCGTCCGCCGTTTCGACTCCTACCCCTCGCTCGCCGCCTTCGACTCCGCGCTCCGCCACGGCACGCCCGTGCCCGACGTGGTCGTGGTGTCGTGCACGGACCAGGACTCACCGGTGAGCTCGGCCGCGCAACGCGCCCTCATGCTCGTCCAGGAGTGGTCGGCCGATCCGCGCCTGGCCACGGCCCGCCTCCTGCTCGTCAGCAGCGGCGCCGTCGCGGCCCGGGCCCAGGAGGACCTGTCCGACCTGCCCGGCGCGGCCGTGTGGGGGCTGCTGCGCAGCGTCCAGTCCGAACACCCCGGCCGCTTCGTCCTGGTGGACGTCGACGACGCCGAGGACTCGGGCCGCGCCCTCGTCGCCGCGGCGGCCTGCGAAGAACCGCAGCTCGCGGTGCGCCAGGGCGCGCTGCTGCGGCCGCGCCTGGTGCGCTGCCCGCCGCCGCCCCGGCGTACGAGCCTCACGGGCACCGTCGTGATCACCGGCGGCACCGGCGCCCTCGGCCGCGTGGTCGCGCGGCACGTGGCCACCCGCCACACCGTGCAGCACCTGGTGCTGCTCAGCCGCCGCGGTCAGGACGCGGCCGGGGCCGCGGAGCTGAGCGCCGAACTCACCGGGCTCGGCGTCCGCGTCGACATCGTCGCCTGCGACGTCACCGACCGCTCGGCGCTGGAGCGCACCCTGGCGGAGCTGCCCGCGCCGTCCGCCGTCATCCACACCGCGGGCGTGCTCGCGGACGCCGCCGTCGAGGGCCTGACCCCGCGCAGGCTGGAGAAGGTCCTGCGCCCCAAGGCCGATGCCGCGCTCCATCTGCACGAGCTGATCCAGGACCCGGACTGCCTCTTCGTGCTGTTCTCGTCCGTGGCCGGCCTCGTCGGCAACTCCGGGCAGGGCAACTACGCCGCCGCCAACGCCGTACTCGACGCACTCGCCCACCACCGGCGCACCCTCGGCCTGCACGGGACGTCCCTGGCCTGGGGCCTGTGGGAGGGCGACGAGGGCATGGGCGCCGGCCTGTCCGCCACCGACCTCACCCGCATCAAGCGGTCCGGCTTCGCGCCGCTCGGCGTCGAGCAGGGCCTGGCCCTCTTCGACGCCGCCCTGGCGGGCGACGAGGCCGTCCTCGCCCCGGTGCGCCTCAACGAGTCGGCCCGCGCCGAGGACGTCCCCGCCATCCTGGCCGACCTGGTCGCGCCGCCGTCCGGCAGGACCACCGACACGCTGCGCGCCCGCCTGGCCGCCCTTCCGGAGGCCGAGCGGGACCGGGCCGCCCTGGAGTTCGTCCGCGAGACGGCGGCGGCCGTCCTCAGCTACGAAAGCCCCGAAGAGATCGACCCCGACCGGGAGTTCGGCGCCGTCGGCCTCGACTCCATCGGCACCCTCGACCTCAGCCGCCGCCTGTCGGCAGGCACCGGGCTACGACTGCCCGCGACCCTCGTCTTCGAGTACCCGACCCCCGCAGGCCTGGCCTCCCATCTGCGGAAACTTCTTCAGGAGAGCGAATAGTGAATACCGTTGTCGTCGGTGGTGGCGTCATCGGCCTGGCCACCGCCTGGCGCGCCGTCCGCGAGGGCGTCACCGTCACGGTGATCGACCCGGCCCCCGCCACCAAGGCGTCCCACGTCTCGGCGGGCATGCTCCCGCCCGGCAATGAGCAGCTGTACGGCCAGGAGGACCTGCTGAGGCTCTGCCTCGCCTCCCGCGAGCTGTACCCGTCGTTCGTGGCCGAGCTCGAGGAGTTCGCCCCCGCGGGCTTCCGCCGCGACGGCGTCCTCGACGCCGCCTTCGACGAGGACGCCCTGCTCGCCCTCGACCGGCAGCAGTCCTTCCAGGAGTCGCTCGGCATCCGCACCGAACGCCTCACGCCCGAGGAGTGCCGGACCCTCCAGCCCGCCTTCGCCCCGACCCTCGGCGGCCTGCTGTCCCCCGACGACGGCGCCGTCGACCCGCGCGTCCTGAACGCGGCGCTGCTCACGGCCATCCAGGCCCTGGGCGGGACCGTCCTCCGCGACCGCGTGACGCGCGTCGCGGACCACGCCGTCGTCCTCGGCGGCGGCGACGCGGTGGCCTTTGACCGGCTCGTCCTGGCCGCCGGCTGCTGGACGCACCACATCGAGGGCCTCCCGCCGGACGCCATCCCCGAGATCCGCCCCGTCAAGGGCCAGATCGTCCGGCTGCACTCGGACCCGCCGCTGCTCGACGTGACGGCCCGCGCCCTCACCAAGGGCTCGTCCCTCTACCTGGTGCCCCGCCTGGACGGCGAGCTCGTCATCGGCGCCACGTACGAGGAGCGCGGCTACGACGAGACCGTCACCGCCCAGGGAGTCAGCGAACTCCTGCGCCGAGCCGCCGAGTTCATGCCCGACGTCGAGGCCCTGCGCTTCGCCGAGATCAGCGCGGGGCTCCGCCCGGCCTCGCCCGACGACCTCCCGGTCATCGGCCCGACCGACGTCCCCGACGTCTACCTGGCCGGCGGCCACTTCCGCATGGGCGTCCAGCTCGCCCCCGTCACCGCCGTGGCCATGGCCGCCTACCTGACGGGCGCAACCCCGCCCACCGCGGCGGTGCCCTTCACCCCGCTCCGCTTCTCCTGACCGTCCCGCCCGCACGACACACCCGCCCCGGCACCGCAACTCGGTGCCGGGGCGGTCGTATGTCGTGCGCGGGTGCCCCGACTCCGCGTACGTCACGAGACGACGGCGTACGCAATGACGTACGAGGTGACGTACGAGACGACGTACGGAGACGACGTCGGGGGTGAGACCTCGACCGAGGTGACGTCACGCCAGGCCACGACCTGACCTGACCTGACGACACGGCACAACACGACACAACACCACACGACCGTCCCGG
>NZ_JBHYJH010000133.1:21375-28488 GCF_042740445.1 Streptomyces sp. NPDC059003
TTGTGTATAAGAGACCGCGACCGTCCCGGCACTCGAACTCGGTGCCGGGACGGTCGTGTGGTGAGGGCGGGCCCGGGGGCGTCAGGGCGTGGGCACCGCCATGGGGGCGCTCAGCCTGCCGACGGCGTTCTCGGTCCAGGAGTGGTCCTGCTCCGAGCGGGACCTGATGGTGAGGGTGCGGCCCGCGGAGGCGTCCTCGGGGCCGACGACGACCTGGAGCAGGGCGGCGTCCTTGGAGCCGAACGTGACGGGGGCGTTCAGGACGAGTTCCGCGATCTCGTCGAGGCCGACCGTCTGGGCGGCGTGGAGCGCGAGTTCGACGAAGGCGGTGCCCGGGAGGATGACGGTCCCCATGACGATGTGGTCGCCGAGCCACGCGTGGGTCGCCAGCTTCACGCGCCCCGTGAACAGGTGGCTGCCGTCCGGCAGTTCCGTGGCCGTGGCGAGGAGCGGATGGGAGGCCGACTCCAGGCCGAGGCCCGCGGCCGAGCCGACGGGGTCGGGAGCGTCGAGCCAGTAGCGACGACGCTGGAAGGCGTACGTCGGAAGGCCGACGTTCCGGGCCCCGCGCCGCCCGAGGAACCCCTGCCAGTCGACGGCGGCGCCGCACGCGTGTGCCTGGACGAGGCCTTCGAGCAGCGTGGCCGGTTCGTGCAGGCCGGAGCGGAGCAGCGACGCGGCGGTGGCGTGGGGCAGCGCCTCACGGGTGAGCGCGGTGAGGACGGCGTCGGGCCCGACTTCCAGGTAGGTGGTGACGCCCTGGTCGTGGAGCGCGGTCAGGCCGTCGTGGAAGCGGGTGGTGTTGCGGGCGTGATCGGTCCAGTAGGCGGGCGTGGTGATGAGGTCGGGGTCGGCGAGCCGGCCGGTGACGGTGGACACGAGGGCGAGGCGCGGCTGGTGGTACGTCAGAGACTCGGCGACGCGTGCGAAGTCCGCCAGCATGGGGTCCATGTGGGGGGAGTGGAAGGCGTGGCTGACGGTGAGGCGGCGGGTGCGTCGTCCCTGGTCGGCGAAGTGCTGGGCGATGGTGGTGGTGTCGGTGTCGTCGCCGGAGACGACCAGGGCGTGGGGGCCGTTGATGGCGGCGATGGCGGTGTGTGCGGTGAGGTGGGGGGTGACTTCGTCCTCGGTGGCTTCGATGGCGATCATGGCGCCGCCTGCCGGGAGGTTCTGCATGAGGGTGCCGCGTGCGGCCACCAGGCGGCAGGCGTCGTCCAGGGAGAAGACCCCCGCGGTGTGTGCCGCGGCGACCTCGCCGATCGAGTGGCCGACGGCATGGGTGGGCGTCACGCCGAACTCCTCGACGAGGAGCCGCGTGAGGGCCACTTGGAGGGCGAAGAGCCCGGGCTGGGTGTAGCGGGTCTGGTTGAGGAGGGCGGGGTCGTCGCTGAACACGACGTCCCTGACCGGGTGTTCGGCGTTGAGGTGGCGGTCGAGGGTGGCGCAGACCTCGTCGAAGGCGTCGCGGAAGACGGGGTGGGCGTCGTACAGCTCACGGCCCATGCCCGCGCGCTGCGAGCCCTGCCCGGTGAAGAGGAAGGCGACGTCTCTCGTACGCGGCTGCGCGTGCAGCGTGTCGGCGCCCGGGTCCTTCACGAGTGCCTGGAGCCGGGCAAGGAGCTCCTCGCGCGTCGTACCGACGGCGACGGCGTGGTGATCGAACGAGGTACGCGTCGTGGCCAGGGCGAGGGCGATGTCGGCCGAGCGCAGTTCGGGGCGGCCGATGACGTGGTCCAGGAGGCGCTGGGCCTGGTCGCGGAGCGCCTGTTCGGACTTGGCGGACAGGATCCAGGGAACCGGGGTCGCCTGCGGCGCGGCCGGGACGGAGGGCTCCGCGTGGACGGGGGCGGGCGGGGCCTGTTCGAGGATGAGGTGGGCGTTGGTGCCGCTGATGCTGAAGGAGGAGACCGCGGCGCGGCGGGGGTGGTCGGTCTCGGGCCAGGGCCGGGCCTCGGTGAGCAGCTGGACGTTGCCGGCGTCCCAGTCGATGTGCGGGCTCGGCTCGTCGACGTGGAGCGTCTGCGGGAGCGAGCCGTGGTGCATCGCCTGGATCATCTTGATGACGCCGCCGATGCCCGCGGCGGCCACGGTGTGACCGATGTTGGACTTCAGCGAGCCCAGCCACAGGGGTTCGTCACGGTCCTGGCCGTACGTGGCAAGCAGGGCCTGCGCCTCGATGGGGTCACCCAGGCTGGTGCCGGTGCCGTGGCCCTCGACGGCGTCGATCTGGTCCGGGGTGAGCCCGGCGTTGGCCAGGGCGGCCCTGATGACGCGCTGCTGGGAGGGGCCGTTGGGCGCGGTGAGGCCGTTGGAGGCGCCGTCCTGGTTGACGGCCGAGCCGCGGATGACGGCCAGGATCGGGTGGCCGTTGGCCTTGGCGTCGGAGAGGCGCTCAAGCAGGATCATGCCCGCGCCCTCGGCCCAGGCGGTGCCGTCGGCGGCCGCGGCGAACGACTTGCACCGGCCGTCGGGGGCCAGGCCGCGCTGGCGGCTGAACTCCAGGAAGATCCCGGCGTTGGCCATGACGGTGGCGCCGCCCGCGAGGGCCATGGAGGACTCGCCGTTGCGCAGGGACTGGCACGCCAGGTGCATCGCGACGAGGGAGGAGGAGCAGGCCGTGTCGATGGTGACCGCGGGCCCCTCCAGGCCGAGCGAGTAGGCGATCCGGCCCGAAGCCACGCTGCCCGTCGTGCCGGTGAGCAGGTACCCCTCGACGGGCTCGTCGCTCTGGTGGGTCAGTGAGACGTACTCCGTCGCGGACACGCCGGCGAAGACGCCGGTGGTGCTGCCGCGCAGGGACTCGGGGCGGATGCCCGCGTGTTCGAAGGCCTCCCAGGTGGTCTCCAGGAGGAGGCGCTGCTGGGGGTCGAGGGCGAGGGCCTCGCGGGGGCTGATGCCGAAGAACTCGGCGTCGAACCGGTCGGCGTCGTACAGGAAGCCGCCCTCGCGGGTGTACGTCTTCCCGGAGGCGTCGGGGTCGGGATCGTAGAGGTTCTCGACGTCCCAGCCGCGGTTGTCGGGGAACGCCCCGACCGCGTCACGCCCTTCCGCCACGAGCCGCCACAGCTCCTCCGGCGTGCTCGTGCCACCGGGGAAGCGGCATCCGATGCCCACGATCGCGATCGGCTCGTCCGTGGTGGCCCGGCTCCGCGCCGCACGGGCGGGACGACGGGCGGCACGGGCGTCGGCCTCGTCCTGTCCGCTGTCCACCAACTGGCCGCGGATGTAGGCGGCAAGCACCGCGGGCGTGGGGTAGTCGAACAGCAGCGTGGACGGCAGCCGCATCCCGGACGCCTTGTTGAGCGCGTTGCGCAGCTCCACCGAGCTGAGGGAGTCGAAGCCCAGCTCCTTGAACGACTGCCCCGGGTCGATCGCCTTGGGCGAGCCGTGTCCGAGGACGGCCGCCACATGGCCGCGCAGGAAGTCCAGGAGGATCCGCTCCTGCTCCGGCTCCGGGCGCCCCACGAGCGACTGCCGCAGGCCGCCGGCGTCCCCGGCCGACCGGGCCGCGCTGCGCAGGGGCGCGCGGACGAGGCCGCGGAACATCGGCGCCACCGGATCGGATCCGGCACGGGCCCGCAGCCCCGCGAGGTCGAACCTGGCCGGGACCAGCACCGCCGGGTCCGCGACGAGCGCCGCGTCGAAGTGCGCCAGCGCCTGCTCGGCGGGCATCGGGAGGAGTCCGCCGCGGTTCATGCGGGCGCGGTCGTGGTCGTCGAGGGTGTCGGCCATGCCGGTTTCCCACAGGCCCCAGGCGAGTGAGGTGGCGGGCAGGCCGGTGGTGTGGCGGTGGTGGGCGAGTGCGTCGAGGAAGGCGTTGGCGGCGGCGTAGTTGGCCTGTCCGGGCGAGCCGAGGAGGCCGACCACGGACGAGTACAGGACGAACGCGTCCAGGTCCATGTCCCGCGTTGCCTCGTGCAGGTTCCACGCGGCATCCGCCTTCGGACGCAGCACCCCGTCCAGGCGCTCGGGATTCAGCGCCGTGACGATGCCGTCGTCGAGCGTCCCGGCGCAGTGCACCACCGCGCCCAGCGGCCGCTCCGGCGGCAGGCCCGCGAGCAGGGCCTCCAACGCCTCCCGGTCGGCGGCGTCGCACGCCGCGATCGTGACCTCGGCGCCCAGCTCGGCGAGTTCCGCGACGAGGGTGCTCCCCGCCTGCGGGCCGCGCCGACTGATGAGCAGCAGCTTCCTGACGCCGTACGAGGTGACCAGGTGACGCGCGAGAAGCGTGCCGAGGGCGCCGGTGCCGCCGGTGACGAGCACCGTCTTCTCCGGTGCGAACGGCGCCCGTACGGCGGCCGAAGCGGAGCCGGATGTGGTGCCGCCGGAGGCGTCGGTGCGGACGCGGCCGAGGCGCGGCACGAGCAACTGGCCCTCTCGAAGGGCTACTTGGGGTTCCGCGGCGGCGACGGCCGCCGGTACCGCCCGCAGCGACGCGTCCGAACCGTCGAGGTCGATCAGCGTGAACCGGTCGGGGTACTCCGACTGGGCGGTGCGGATCAGACCCCACACGGCCGCGCCGGCCAGGTCCGTCTGCTCGTCGCTGGTGCCGGTGCCGGTGGACACCGCGCCCCTGGTGAGGATCACCAGACGGGAGTCCGGCCGATCGTCCGACACGAGCGCCTGGACCAGGCCGAGCACGTGATGAGTACGGGCCCGCGCGGCCTGCGCCGGATCGACCTCGGAGGCCTCTGGGACGCACCACGTGACGAACACGTCGGGTCCGGAGCCGTCGTCCCCGAGGGCCGTGGGAAGCGTCACCGCCTCCGGGGCGATCTCCACCGCGGAGTCGAGGAGGGACAGCGGCGCCGCGAGATGGTGGTTCCACGGATCGGCGACCACCGCCCACGTGGCGGGCGCCGCGTCCTGGCCGTCGGCCGCGGTCGCGGGGACGGTGAGCCAGTCGACCTCGTAGAGCTCGCCGCCGTCGGCGGCGCGCGGGACGGCGAGCTGCTCGGGGGCGACCGTGCGCATGGTGAGCGCGTCGATCGTCAGGACCGGCGCGCCCGTCTGGTCGGCGATGACGAGCGAGGTGGTGTCCGGCGTGGGCGACGCGAGCCGGACCCGCAGGGCTTGGGCGCCCGTCGCGTGGAGCGACACGCCGGCCCAGGAGAACGGCACCCTGATGGCGTCGTCGGCCGCCCCGTCCGCCGCGACGAGCGCCGCCGACTGGAGCGCCGAGTCGAGCAGGCCGGGGTGGATGCCGTACGCGCCGGGATCCGCGTCGGCGGGAAGAGCGACGTCCACGTACGTCGTGTCCCCGTCCTGCCAGGCCGCCCGCATGGACTGGAAGAGCGGTCCGTAGGCGAGGCCCGCGTCGGCGACCCGCCGGTAGAACTCCTCCGTGTCCAGGGAGTCCAGGCCGACCGGAGGCCAGACGTCGTCCGTGAGCACCCCGGTCAGGTCGGGCGCGTCCCTGCGCCCGTCCGCGAGCACACCGGTGGCGTGGCAGGTCCAGTCGGCCTCGGCCGGGGCGTCCTCCGGCCGGGAGTGGACCGTGAAGGTGCGCCGCCCGGAGCTGTCCGCCGCCTCGACGAGGACGCGCAGCTGGAGCGCGCCGCGCTCCGGCACGGAGAGGAACACATGGTGGGTGAGTTCCTCGATGTGCTCACAGCCCACGTGCTCCGCCGCGTGCAGGAGGAGGTCGACGAACGCCACGCCCGGCATGACCGTCGTGCCGAAGACGATGTGGTCGGTCAACCAGTCCGGATCGGATCCGGAGACCCGGCCGGTGAACAAGTGCCCGCCGCCGTCCGGGAGTTCCGCCAGCGTGGTCAGGACCGGGTGACCTGTCGCGGTCAGGCCCAGACCGTCGGCGCCCGCGGCGGGCTTCGACGCCTCCAGCCAGTAGCGCTCGCGCTGGAAGGCGTACGTGGGGAGGCCGGGCTGGGCGGACGGCGCCGGGAGGTGGGCGGTGAGGTCGGCGCGTGCGCCACCGGCATGGATCCGGGCGAGCGCGGTGAGGAAGGCGGCGGGTTCGGGCTGCCCCTTCTTGAGAACGGCCGTGGTGGTGACGTCGGCGCCGTTGGTTTCGGTGGTGGTGGTTTCGTTGACGAGGGTGGTGAGGACGGGGTCGGGGCCGAGTTCGAGGTGGTGGCGGACGCCGTTGGTGTGGAGGGTGTGGATGCCGTCGTGGAAGCGGACTGCTTCGCGGATGTGGCGGGTCCAGTAGGCGGGGGTGGTGAGGGCGTCGGGGTCGGCGAGCTGGCCGGTGAGGTTGGAGACGACGGGTATACGCGGCTGGTGGTACGTGAGTTCTGCGGCGACGCGTGTGAAGTCCTCCAGCATGGGGTCCATGTGGGGGGAGTGGAAGGCGTGGCTGACGGTGAGGCGGCGGGTGCGTCGTCCCTGGTCGGCGAAGTGCTGGGCGATGGTGGTGGTGTCGGTGTCGTCGCCGGAGACGACCAGGGCGTGGGGGCCGTTGATGGCGGCGATGGCGGTGTGTGCGGTGAGGTGGGGGGTGACTTCGTCCTCGGCGGCTTCGATGGCGATCATGGCGCCGCCGGTGGGGAGGTTCTGCATGAGGGTGCCGCGGGCGGCGACCAGGCGGCAGGCGTCGTCCAGGGAGAAGACTCCCGCGATGTGCGCGGCGGTGATCTCGCCGATGGAGTGGCCGGTGAGGTAGTCCGGCGTGACGCCGAACGACGTCGTGAGCCGGTAGAGGGCGGTTTCGAGGGCGAACAGCGCGGCCTGGGTGTAGCGGGTCTGGTTGAGCAGAGTGGGGTCGTCGTCGAAGACGATGTCCTTGAGGGCGTGTTCGGCGTCGAGGTGGCGGTCGAGCGTGGTGCAGACCTCGTCGAAGGCGTCGCGGAAGACCTCGTGGGCGTCGTACAGCTCACGGCCCATGCCCGCGCGCTGCGAGCCCTGCCCGGTGAACAGGAACGCGGTCTTGCCGGGGCGGGCGGTGCCGCGCGCGACCGCGGGCGACGGCTCGTCGAGGGCGAGCGCGCGCAGGGCCCGGCCGAACGCCTCGTTCTCGTCCGCGACCAGCACGGCCCGGTGGGGGAAGGCGGTACGCGTCGAGACGAGCGCGTGGGCCACGTGATCCGGGCGCAGTTCGGGGTGTGCGGTGAGGTGGTCGAGGAGGCGCTGGGCCTGGTCGCGGAGGGCGGC
>NZ_JBHYJH010000134.1:0-28313 GCF_042740445.1 Streptomyces sp. NPDC059003
CCCATCGCGAGCCCGCCGAGTATGACGTTCCGCTCCCCGGTCAGATCGTTCATCAAAGCCGCGTTCACGCCCAGGAGCGAGGGCTGGCCGTCGGTGTAGACCTTCCCGCGCTCGGCCGGAAGCAGCCCCGCGATGGCCCGCAGCAGCGTCGACTTGCCCGAGCCGTTCGACCCGATCAACCCGATCGCCTCACCCCGGTACGCCGTGAAGCTCACCCCACGCACCGCATGCACCTTGCGCACACCCGGCGACTCGCCCCGCCGGATGATCCGGCTCAGCGCCGCCGTCGCACTGCCCTTGCCCGTCCTGCCGCCGTTGACGCGGTACACGATGTGCAGCTCGTCCGCGATGACGGTCGGCAGGTGCCCCCGGCCCGCGTTCTTGTCCTCAGCCACGGCCGTACCGCTCCTCTGCCTTCCAGAAGTAGACGAAGCCGCCCAGGGCGACGAGCACGGACCAGCCGAGGGCGACCGCCCAGACGTGCGGCGGCAGGTTCTCGGAGCCGTAGCCGTCGATGAGCGCGAAGCGCATCAGGTCCATGAAGATGGCCGCCGGGTTCCACTGGAGGACGTCGGCGATCCACGCCGGCTTGTCCTTCAGCATCACCGGGATGGAGAACATCACGCCGGACGCGTACATCCACGTACGCATCACGAACGGCATCAGCTGGGCCAGGTCCGGGGTCTTGCTGCCCAGGCGCGCCATGACGAGGGCGAGGCCGGTGTTGAAGAGGAACTGCAGCGCGAGGACCGGCACGATCAGGAGCCAGGACAGGCGCGGATAGCTGCCGAAGCCGATCGCGACCAGGAACAGCACGATCATCGAGAACAGCAGCTGCTGGAGCTGCTGGAGCGAGAACGAGATCGGGAGCGAGGCCCGCGGGAAGTGCAGAGCCCGCACGAGGCCCAGGTTGCCCGAGATCGCCCGCACGCCCGCCATCACCGAGCTCTGCGTGAAGGTGAACACGAAGACGCCCGTGACCAGGAACGGGATGTACACCTCGCGGGACATGCCGCGGTCGGCCTTGAGGATCAGGCCGAAGATCAGGAAGTAGACGAGCGCGTTGAGCAGCGGGGTCGCCACCTGCCAGAGCTGACCGAGCTTGGCCTGGCTGTACTGGGCGGTCAGCTTCGCCTGCGAGAAGGCGAGGATGAAGTGCCGCCGCCCCCACAGCTGGCGGACGTACTCCATAAGTCCCGGACGGGCGCCGCTGACAGCCAGACCGTACTTGGCTGCCAGGTCGGCGGGGGAAAGCCCGTCGTCGGGCGACGGGGGCGCGGTCACCGCGACTCCACCGTCCTGCGTTGTCTCACTCACGAGTGGAAACTTTCGTCTTCAAGTGCACGGCCGGTCGGGCGTAGGTAGGTGCCACCGACCGGGATACGGCCCGAATGTTCTCAGACCCGAGCTTGTCAGATGACAGGAGGTCGGCCCAGTCGTGTCAGGCGCCACACCGTACGCCACTTCATGGGGCGACGCGGCCCGCTCGGGCTGGTCCAGCCCTCCTTGAAGCCGCCGAACCAGGCCTTCAGGGCGGGCCGCGAGGGGCGCCGGGCCAGGGTCAGGAGCAGCCACACGCCCAGGTACACCGGCACCAGGAGGGCGGGCAGGTTGCGGCGGGCGAGCCAGACGCGGTTGCGGGCGACCATGCGGTGGTAGACCGCGTGCCGCGAGGGGGCCGTGGTCGGGTGGAACAGGACCATGTCCGCGCGGTAGTCGATCATCCAGCCCGCGTCGAGGGCCCGCCAGGCGAGGTCGGTCTCCTCGTGCGCGTAGAAGAAGGCGTCGGGCAGGCCGCCGACCTCTTCGAGGACCTTGGTGCGCACGGCGTTGGCGCCGCCGAGGAACGTCGTCACGCGGGAGGAGCGCATCGGGTCGGAGGCGCGCAGGCGCGGCACGTGGCGGCGCTGGGTCCGGCCCGTGTCCGGGTCCGCGATGCGGAAGCTGATGATGCCGAGCTCGGGGTCGGCGGCGAAGGCCTCGCGGCACAGGCGTGCGGTGTCCGTGTGCGCCAGGAGGCCGTCGTCGTCGAGGAACAGCAGGATGTCGACGTCGCGGCCGCCGGGGCCGAAGGCCTCGATGCCGACGTTGCGGCCGCCGGGGATGCCCAGGTTCTCGGGCAGTTCTACGGTGCGTACGCCCGCGGGGACGTCGGGCACGGGCGCGCCGTTGCCGACGACCACCACCTCGACCCGGTCGCCCTCCTGCTTGGCGACCGAGTCGAGCAGGGCGCGCAGCTCCTG
This sequence comes from Streptomyces sp. NPDC059003, assembly GCF_042740445.1. NCBI lineage: Bacteria > Bacillati > Actinomycetota > Actinomycetes > Kitasatosporales > Streptomycetaceae > Streptomyces > Streptomyces sp. NPDC059003. Next base: position 2,244 of record NZ_JBHYJH010000134.1, read on the forward strand.
CGGGCGGTTGCCCATGGTGATGACGACCGCGCCGACCTTCGCGTGCTGGGCCACGGTGCTCACTTCAGCCTGCTCGACGCGAGGATGGACACGAGGTGGAGCAGGGTCTGCAGGAGCGCGATGCCGGCGAGGACGGCGACACCGAGGCGCGAGAAGAACAGGTCGCCCCTGGCCTCGTCCACGATCGCGATCACCAGGATCAGCAGGGACGCCTCGATCCCCAGGATGAGGCGGTGGAACTTCAGCGCGGCGGCGGCCTTGCGGGCCAGGGCCACCCCGGACGCGCGCGGCACGGACGCCGACTCCTGGACCGGCGGCAGGCCCTGCTGGTGCCGGGCGACACCGACGAGGTCGGTCTCGGCCTTGATCAGGATCGCGCCGAGGGCGGCCAGGGTGCCGAGGAAGGCCCACAGCCAGTCGATGCGCCCCGAGCCCCACAGGTCGGCGGCGCGCAGGCCGAAGCCGACCAGGACCGCGGCGTCGCACAGATAGGCGCCGACGCGGTCCAGGTACACCCCGGACATCGAGTACTGCTTGCGCCAGCGGGCGATCTCGCCGTCGACGCAGTCGAGCAGCAGGTAGAGCTGGACCGCGACGACGCCGAGCACGGCGCCCCAGATCCCCGGTACGAGCAGCGCCGGGGCGGCAAGGACGCCGGCGACGGTCATCAGATAGGTGAGCTGGTTGGGCGTGATCCTGGTGTTCACCAGGTAGCGGTCGCAGCGCAGCGAGATCTCTCGCATGTACAGGCGTCCCGCCCAGTGCTCACCGCTGCGCCGGTCCTTCACCCCCGCGGGGTGAACGACGGGCCGGAGTTCAGCTACCGATGGCCTTGGCATAGTCGGCGTATGCGTCCTTGATCTGGTCGTTGTTCAGACTGAGGTGCTCGAGGATCGTGTAGCGGCCCGGACGGGTCTGCGGCGCGTACTCGACGACCTGGACGAACTCGTCCACGGTGAAGCCGATCTCCTCCGGCAGGACCGGCAGGCCGTGGCGGCGCAGGACCTCGGCCATCTGGCCGGACTCCTCGCGGGCGCCGCGCAGGTGCATCGCGAAGGCCGCGCCGAGGCCGACCTGCTCGCCGTGGCTCGCCGCCCGCTTGGGGAACAGCAGGTCGAAGGCGTGGTTGATCTCGTGGCAGGCGCCGGACGCCGGGCGGGAGTCGCCCGAGACGGACATGGCGATGCCGGTGAGGACCAGGCCCTCGGCGAGCACTTGGAGGAAGCCGTCGTCGCCGACGCCGCCGGGGTGGCGCAGGACCGCCTCGCCCGCCTGCCGGGCCATGGCCGCGGCCAGGCCGTCGATCGTCTCGCCGGTCTCGCGGTTGGCGAGCTCCCAGTCGGCGATGCAGGAGATGTTCGAGACCGCGTCGCCGATGCCGGAGCGCACGAAGCGGACCGGTGCCTCCCGCACCACGTCGAGGTCGATGACGACCGCGATCGGGGTCGGCACGCCGTACGAGCCGCGGCCCGCGTCGTTGTCGAGGGTCGCGACGGGCGAGCACAGGCCGTCGTGCGCGAGGTTCGTCGCGACGGCGACCAGGGGCAGGCCCACGCGTGCCGCGGCGAACTTGGCGCAGTCGATGATCTTGCCGCCGCCGAGGCCCACGAGCGCGTCGTAGCGGCCCTTCTTCAGGGCGTCGGCGAGCTTGATCGCGTCGTCGAGCGTGCCGCCGCCGACCTCGAACCACTCGGCGTTCGGCAGCGAGGGGGCGAGGCGCTCACGGAGCACCGCGCCCGAGCCGCCGCTGATGGCGACGGCCAGCTTGCCGGTCGCGGAGCAGATCCGCTGGTCGGCGAGGACGCTCGCCAGATCGTTGAGCGCCCCCGCCCGGATGTCGACGACGACCGGCGAGGGGATGAGCCTCGTCAGTACTGGCACGCGATCTCACGTCCCTTGGCGAGGTCGTCGTGGTTGTCGATCTCGACCCACTTGACGTCGCCGATGGGCGCGACGTCGACCTTGAAGCCGCGGTTGACGAGCTCCTGGTAGCCGTCCTCGTAGTACAGGTCGGGGTCGCGCTCGAAGGTGGTCTTCAGGGCGTCCGCGAGCTCGTCGGCGGCCTCGCCCTCGATGAGCGTGACGCCGATGTACTCGCCGGTGGCCTCGGCCGGGTCCATCAGCTTGGTGATCCGCTGGACGCCCTTCTCGGGGTCCACGATGACCTTCATCTCCTCGTCGGCGAGGTTCTTCACCGTGTCGAGGGCGAGGATGATCTTCTTGCCGTCGCCGCGGGCGGCGAGCAGCGTCTTCTCGACGGAGACCGGGTGCACGGTGTCGCCGTTGGCGAGGATCACGCTGTGCTTGATGGCGTCACGGCCGCACCACAGGGAGTAGGCGTTGTTCCACTCCTCGGCCTTGTCGTTGTCGATCAGGGTGAGCTTCAGGCCGTACTTCGCCTCGAGGGCGGCCTTGCGGTCGTAGACGGCCTCCTTGCGGTAGCCGACGATGATCGCGACCTCGGTCAGGCCGATCTCGGCGAAGTTCTTCAGGGTGAGGTCGAGGACGGCCAGCTCGTTCTCGGTTCCCTCGCCCACCACGGGCACCAGCGCCTTCGGCAGCGTTTCGGTGTAGGGGCGCAGACGCCGGCCGGCGCCGGCGGCCAGGACGAGGCCGATCATGCGGGTTCTCCTTCATCGTGTACGGCGGGTGCGCCACGGTTGTGCGCGGTCACCCAGAAGCGGATGCTCTCGACGAGCACCACAAGGGCCACGGCCACGGCGAGCGCCGTGAGCGCGACGGTGAAATCTGTGTTTGTCAGCAGGGCCGCGGCCACCGTGACCACGAACGTCCTGCCGTCGTGCCCGCCGATCGCCCGCACCAGCCAGCGCGGGGGCGCAACGACACCGCGAATGCGGTACACGGTGTCGTAGTGATGGTAGGCGACCGCGGCCACCAGGCCGAAAGCCGCGGGAAGGGCTCCGTTCACGTCCGCTTTGGCCGCCAGTACCAGAACGGTGCCGTACTCGGCGGCGCGGAAGAACGGCGGAACCAGCCAGTCGAGGGCGCCCTTGAGGGGGCGCGCGACGGCGAGGCCGGAGGTGATCACGTACACGGCGGCGCCGATGACGGGCCACGGGCTGCCGTACGGGGCGAAGGCGGCGGTGCAGACGACGACGGCGCCGCCGATGAAGGCGAGGGCCGGGGCGAGCACGGGGACGCCCTTGAGCGCGGCGAACGCGGCGGCCATCGGCCCGGTGTCGGCGAGGTCGGCCAGGGCGGTGGCCGCCCGGTCCGTGCGCTTCGCCTTGCGGGTCAGGGAGCGCAGGACGCGGCCCGCGGTGGTGTAGCAGGCGGCGAGCCCGCAGCCGATCAGGAGCACGACGAACGTGATGCGCGGGGTGGTGAGCGCGGTCAGGACCGCGATCAGGGCCCAGCGCTCCCCGATGGGCAGGACGATCATCCGGCGCGCCCACACCGTCCAGCCGCGGCTGTCGAGCTTGTCGGAGAGGGCGGCGGTGGGGCTGGTGTTGGCGGTCGCGTCGTGGTTGGCCTCGTTGAACGAGAAGTCCACGACGTGGCGGCAGGTCTGCAGGATCATCGCGCCGAGCGCGAGCGCCCATACGTCGTCACTGCCACCGCCGCGGGCCGCGCCGAGCGCGAGGCCCGCGTAGTACGCGTACTCCTTGGCCCGGTCGAAGGTCGCGTCGAGCCAGGCGCCGAGCGTCGAGTACTGCAGGGAGTAGCGCGCGAGCTGGCCGTCGGTGCAGTCGAGGACGAAGGAGAACAGGAGCAGGAAGCCGGCCGCGACGAAGCCGCCGCGGGTGCCGGTGGCCGCGCAGCCCGCCGCGATCAGCGCGACGAGGAGCGAGGCCGTGGTGACCTGGTTCGGGGTGAGCCCGCGGCGCGCGCACCAGCGCGCGATGTAGCGGGAGTACGGGCTGATGCAGTAGGTGGTGAAGAACCCGTCGCGCGCCTTGACCGCGCTCTTCAGGCGTACGGCCTCGTCGTCGACGGAGGCGACGGCCTGCCGCGCGGTGTTGCGGGCCTCGGGGTCGTCCGGCACGACGGCGACGAGCGTGCCGAGCTCGGGCCGGTGCACGTCGGCGCCGTCGGCCTCGATGGCGGCGGCGATCTTGTCGGGCCCGACGGCGACGGCGGTCGTGCCGCCCGTCCCAACTGCCGTGCGCAGCGCGCGCGTCAGGGCTCCGCGCGCCTCGGGCTTGACGGCGACCGCGCCGGGCACGGCGGACGCGGCGAAGCGCGGGTCGGTGAGGCCGAGGCGCAGCGCGTGGACATGGCCCACGAAGCGGGTGTCGACGACGGCGACGCGCTGGTCGGCGGGGACGGCACGCGCCAGGGCCTCGGCGTCGGCCGCGTCCAGGGCGGTCCGCACGTCGAAGCCCAGGGACCGCAGATCGCCTTCGAGCGGCGAACCGGGCACCGGCCGGCCGGTGAGGATGGCGGTCGACAGACGAACTCACTCCTTGATTCCCGGCGCGGCTCGCGCGGGCACGTGCGTGACGGGGGGACCCCCGGCTAGGCGTCTCGGCGCGGCCGGGCGGCATGTCGGCAGAGGCTATCGGATGAATGGAAGCGGGCGTTCACCGCCCGTTCACGCTCCGATCAGCGCGGTCTGCGTGGGCTTCGGGCGCCACGATCATCATGGTCGATGGCGGCCCGCGGCCACAAACCGCGGGGGCTCCAATCGCCCAAGCCCGCCTAAGGTGGACGCCCATGACATGGCTGATCACAGGTGGAGCGGGATATATCGGGGCACACGTGACACGGGCCCTGGCCGGTGCGGGTGAGCCGGTCGTCGTTCTGGACGACGTGTCGTCCGGGGTGCCGGAACGGCTGTCGCCGGACATTCCTCTCGTACGGGGCTCTTCGCTCGACGGGGACCTGGTACGGCGCGTGTTCACCGAGCACGCGGTGACGGGGGTGGTGCACCTGGCGGCGCGCAAGCAGGTCGGGGAGTCGGTGGAGCAGCCGCTGCGCTACTACCGGGAGAACGTCGGGGGCCTGGTGACGCTGCTCGAAGCGGTGGCCGAGGCCGGGATCGACCGGTTCGTCTTTTCCTCGTCGGCGGCGGTGTACGGCAATCCGCCGCTCGCCGACGCGCCGGACGCCCTGGTCTCCGAGGACACCCCGTGCGCGCCGGTCAGTCCGTACGGCGAGACGAAGCTGGCCGGCGAGTGGCTGGTGCGGGCGGCGGGGCGGGCGCACGGGATCACGACGACGTGTCTGCGCTACTTCAACGTGGCCGGTGCCGAGCGCCCCGAGCTCGCCGACACCGGGACCTTCAACGTGATCCCGATGGTCTTCGACCGGCTCACGCGTGACGAGGCGCCGCGCGTCTTCGGCACCGACCACCCGACGCCCGACGGCACCTGCGTGCGTGACTACATCCACGTGAGCGACCTCGCCGAGGCCCATCTCGCCGCCGCGCGCCGCCCGGCCGCGCCCGGCACCGATCTGACGGTGAACATCGGCCGCGGCGAAGGTGTTTCCGTACGCGAACTCCTCACCGTCATCGGCGAGGTCACCGGGGACCGGCGCGCCCCCGTCCTCGAGCCGCGCCGCCCGGGGGACGCCCCGCGCGCCGTGGCGGACGCGCGCCTGGCCGCCAAGGAGCTCGGCTTCACGGCCCGGCGCGGGGTGCGCGAGATGGTGGAGTCGGCGTGGGCGGGCTGGTGCCTGCGCCACCCGGAGGCCCGGCGCGGCTAGCCCGGCGGGCGGCCGGAGCCGTCGCGTCGGCGCTCTGACCTGCGCATCGTCACTCTCTTCATTTTCGCAGGTCAGAGCATATGACAACGGTGTTCAGAAGCATCTTGCATATACCCCCCACCCGTAGTTGACTGTGATCGCGACCACGGAGACGACCGACGACCATCGACACGGAGGACCCGCGCCATGGGGGCTGGACACGACCACGGCCACGCACCGCCCGCGGGCGGCACCGCCACATCCGCGTACAAGGGCAGGCTGCGCATCGCGCTGACGATCACGATCACCGTGATGGTGGTCGAGATCGTCGGCGGCATCGTCGCGGATTCGCTCGCACTGATCGCGGACGCGACGCACATGGCCACGGACGCGCTCGGCCTCGGCATGGCCCTGCTCGCGATCCACTTCGCGAACCGCCCGGCGAGCGAGAACCGGACCTTCGGCTACGCCCGCGCCGAGATCCTCGCCGCGCTCGCCAACTGTCTGCTGCTCTTCGGCGTCGGCGGCTACGTCCTGTACGAGGCGATCGAGCGGTTCATCACGCCGTCCGAGACCGAGGGCGGCCTGACGATCATTTTCGGCCTGATCGGCCTGGTCGCGAACCTGGTCTCGCTCTCGCTCCTGATGCGCGGCCAGAAGGACAGCCTCAATGTGCGCGGCGCCTTCCTCGAAGTGCTCGCGGACGCGCTCGGCTCGGTCGCGGTGCTCGTCTCGGCCGCCCTGATCCTGCTCACCGGCTGGCAGGCGGCCGACCCGATCGCCTCCCTCGTGATCGGACTCATGATCGTCCCGCGCACCTGGAAGCTGCTCCGCGAGACCCTGAACGTCCTGCTCGAATCGGCCCCCAAGGGCGTCGACATGGCCGAGGTGCGCGCCCACATCCTGGCCCTGCCCGGCGTCGAGGACGTCCACGACCTGCACGCCTGGACCATCACCTCGGGCATGCCGGTCCTGTCCGCGCACGTCGTGGTGAGCTCCGAGGCGCTGAGCGCCATCGGCCACGAGAAGATGCTGCACGAGCTCCAGGGCTGCCTGGGCGACCACTTCGACGTCGAGCACTGCACGTTCCAGCTGGAGCCGGGCGGCCACGCACAGCACGAGCCGCGGCTCTGCCACTGACCGTGCCGCCCGTCACCGACCGTGCCGCCTGTCACTGACCGTGCTACCGTGGCCAATGACTTTGACGACGGAGAAGGAGGTGGGTTGATGACTGTCGCGGTTCGCGCTGCCCTGCGCAGCGACGCGTGCATCCCCACTTCCCGGGCCCACGGCTGACCGTCCTTTCAGCACGTTCCGTACGGCTTTCGCCTACGTTCCGTACGTTCCGTCACGGCGGCCGGGCCCTCACACTCAAGGGTTCTCCGTTGACTCAGCACGACATCCAGAACGCGATCACCAACGCCTTCTTCGCCCTGCACCACGGCCTTCCCCGGCAGGGCCCCGGCTCCGACGCCACCACCCGCCGGCTGCTCGCCCTCGTCGGTGAGCTGCCGCGCCGTCCGCGCGTCCTCGACCTGGGCTGCGGCCCCGGCCGCTCCGCGCTGCTGCTCGCCGCGGAGGCGGGCGCCGAGGTGACGGCCGTCGATCTGCACGAGCCGTTCCTCGACGAGCTCCGCACGGCCGCGCAGGCCCGCGGGCTCGCCGACTCCCTCCACACCGCGGCCGCCGACATGGCCGAACTGCCGTATCCGGACGGGTCGTTCGACCTCGTCTGGGCCGAGAGCTCGGCCTATGCCATCGGCTTCGACACCGCCCTGCGCTCCTGGCGCCGACTGCTCGCGCCCGGCGGCACCCTCGTGCTCACCGAGTGCGAGTGGACGACCGAAGCCCCCTCCGAGGCCGCACAGGCCTTCTGGGACCGGCACTACGCGCTGCGCACCGGCGAGCGGAACACGCGCGCCGCGCTCGCGGCCGGGTACTCCGTGCTCGGCACGGTCCCGCAGCCGGAGTCCGACTGGGACGAGTACTACGCCCCGCTGCGGGCCCGCGCCGACGCGGCCGACCCGCAGGAGCCCGGCATGGCCGAGGCGCTCGCCGCCACCCGCGAGGAACTCGCGATGCGGCGCGACCACGGGGCGGAGTACGGCTACACCGGGTACGTCCTGCGCCCCGCGGGCGACTCCTGGCGCACCCGCCCCGAGGCAGCGTCCGGCGCCGACCGCGCGGGCGTGCACGCCGTGAACGCCGCGGCCTTCCCCACCGAGGCGGAGGCCGACCTGGTGGACGCGCTGCGCGTGGACCCGGACGCGTGGCTCGACGGCCTGTCGTACGTCGCCGAGGCTCCCGGCGGCGCGGACGGCGACACCCCGGGCGACGACAGCGCGGGCGGGGAGATCGTGGCGCACGCCCTCATCACCCGCTGCCAGGTCGACGGGGCACCGGCGCTGTGCCTGGCGCCCGTGGCCGTGCTCCCGGAGTACCAGCGCACGGGAGCGGGTTCGGCCGTCGTGCGCGCCGCCCTGAACGGCGCGCGCGCCCGTGGTGAGCGTCTGGTTCTCGTCCTCGGCCATCCCGACTACTACCCGCGGTTCGGCTTCGTCCCGGCCTCGCGGTACGGGATCCGGCCAAGTTTCGACGTACCGGACGAGGCGATGATGGCGCTCGTCCTCGACGGCCCCGACGGCCCCGGCGGTTCCGGGCCCGTGCCGCGGGGCACGATCGCCTATCCGGCGGCGTTCGGCGTCTGACCCGGCCCTCTCCGCGTGTCCCGTCCGCACCCGACGCGGACGGGACATGCGGGGCCCCCGGAGTGCCGGGCGAGTCCGGGTCGTACGGCAGACTTGGGAAACCGAGACCGAAGCGAAGGATGGGTATGCCGATCACACCTGCCACCGCGGCGCACAGCTCGTCGAACGGCACCGGAGAGACAATCATGCTCGAGCTCGTCGACGAGGACGGCAGGACCATCGGCACGGCGGAGAAGCTCGCCGCCCATCAGGCCCCCGGGCAGCTGCACCGGGCGTTCTCCGTCTTCCTCTTCGACGAGCAGGGGCGGCTGCTGCTCCAGCAGCGCGCGCTCGGCAAGTACCACTCCCCCGGCGTCTGGTCCAACACCTGCTGCGGGCACCCCTATCCGGGCGAGGCGCCGTTCGCCGCGGCCGCCCGGCGCACCTTCGAGGAGCTCGGCGTCTCGCCGTCGCTGCTCGCCGAGGCGGGCACGGTGCGCTACAACCACCCGGACCCGGAGTCGGGCCTGGTGGAGCAGGAGTTCAACCACCTGTTCGTCGGCCTGGTGCAGGCCGAGCTGCGCCCGGACCCGGAGGAGGTCGGCGCGACGGCGTTCGTGACGGCGCCGGAGCTGGCCGAGCGGCACGAGAAGGACCCGTTCTCGGCGTGGTTCATGACCGTCCTCGACGCGGCGCGTCCGGCGATCAAGGAGCTGACGGGACCGGGCACGGGCTGGTAGCCCCTGCCACGGGCGGGCAGCGCGCCCGGTCCTAGGCGAGCGTGGGCTTCAGGGGCAGGGCCGCCCAGATGACCTTGCCCCCGCTCGCCGTGTGCTCGACGTCGCACGCGCCGCCCGCCTCGCGGGTGATCTCCCGGACGAGCAGCAGTCCGCGCCCGCCGGTCTGGCCGTGGTCGGCCACCAGGGCGGTGGGGCGGTAGGGGTGGTTGTCCTCGACGGACACGCGCACCCACTCGGCGCCGACCGCGACCTCCACGGCGAGCGTCGGCGACAGGAGCGCCGCGTGCCGCACCGCGTTGGTGACGAGCTCGGAGACGATGAGCAGCAGGCCCTGCACGAGGTCGTCCGGCGCCGGGACGCCCTGGCGCGCGAGGAGGTCGCGCACCGCGTGCCGCGCCTGCGGCACCGAGGCGTCGACGGCGGGGGCGGTGAACCGCCACACGCCCTCGTACGGCACCTGCCCGCCGCCCCGAGGGAGTGGGCCCGGCCCCCTCCCGTCGTTCTCCATCGCCCGGTCCCCGCCCTCGCGCTCGATTGTCACCACACGTCGAGTGTGGGAACGCGCTGGTCCGTACCGCGCTACTGACCAGAAGTCAGCGACTATCGACGGGATTTGATCGACGTCGTATGACGGCGTCAGTTGTGCGACTGCTCCTGGCTCGGTTGTGCCGCCTTACCGGGTTCTTCAGGTTGTAGGGCTTCTTGCCCGTCCTGGGCCCGGCCGTCCGGGGCCCGTTCCCCGCCCGTGCGGTCCGAGACGAGGCTGATGATGCGCCGGGCGCCGATGCCCGTCGCGAGCAGGCCGAGGCCGTCGAAGAGCAGCGCGAGCGAGAAGAAGCAGCCGATGACGTACTGGCTGCTGCTCGGCCACTCGGCGAGCACGAGGACGCCGAGGAGCACCCCGAAGGCGCCCTGAAGGAGCGTCACGGCCATCTGCGGGCCGCGCACCACCAGGCTGCCGACGAGCCGGAACACGCCCCCGGTGAGGAAGAGCAGCGCCGCGAACATCGTCAGCGCCTCCGCCGCGACGTCCGGCCTGCGGATGACGACGACGCCCGCCGCGAGGTTCAGCGCGGCCACCACCACGCCGAGCCAGAAGAAGTTCGTGCCCCGCGACTGCACGGCGTGCAGCAGCGCCACGATGCCGCCGACGAGGAGCAGCCAGCCGAACAGGAGCATCGAGGTGAGCGTGGCGACACCCGCGTAGACGAGGCCGACGAGGCCCGCCACGGCCAGGATCGCGCCGAGCAGCGCCAGCCAGCCGAAGCTGCGGCGCAGGGCACCCGGGTCCGCGGTGCCGGTGGAGTCGGGCTCCTGGGCCGCCCGGCCCCGGGAGGGTTTGCGTCCGAACATGAGCGCCTCCGTACGCTGCGCGAAGCCGCCCCTTCTTGATCGTACGTTCGGGGGGTGCGGATAGCATCCGGCGCATGGAGCCGCAGCTGAGGCAGGCCGTCGCGGACGGCGTCGCCACCGTCGTGATCGATCACCCGGCCAAGCGCAACGCCATGACCACGGACATGTGGCGGGGCCTGCCGCCGCTGCTCGACGCGCTCGCCGCGGATCCGGCGGTGCGGGCGCTCGTGCTGACCGGGGCGGGCGACACGTTCTGCGCGGGCGCCGACATCTCCTCGCTGCGTACGGAGCCGGGGCTCGCCCAGGAGCTCGCGGTGCGCGCCGAGGACGCCCTCGCCGCCTTCCCCAAGCCGACGCTCGCGGCCGTGCGCGGGTACTGCGTGGGCGGCGGGTGTCAGCTGGCGGCGGCCTGCGATCTGCGGTTCGCCGACGAGGGCGCCTCGTTCGCGGTCACGCCCGCGAAGCTGGGCATCGTCTATCCGGCGTCGACCACGCGCCGTCTCGTGGCGCTCGCCGGCCCTTCGACGGCCAAGTACCTGCTGTTCTCGGGCGAGTCGATCGACGCGGAGCGGGCGCTGCGCACGGGGCTCGTGGACGAGGTGCTGCCCGCCGGCGATCTGGACGCGCGCGTCAAGGAGTTCACGCGTGTGCTGGCGTCGCGCTCGCTCCTGACGCAGGCGGCGGCCAAGGAGTTCGCGTCGGGCCGCACCGACCGGGACGCGCACTGGGCGCGGCAGCAGCGCGAAAGCGGCGACACCCCCGAGGGTGTCGCCGCCTTCCTGGAGCGCAGGCAGCCGCGCTTCACCTGGACCGCCGCGGCCGCTACGCCCCCTGAGCGGAGCTGAACCGGCTCTTGTCGCGGAACATCTCGACGAGGTGGGCGGGCGCCTTCTCGGGCGAACCCGCGTCGTAGGGCGGCTGCGGGTCGTACTCGGTGATCAGCTGGATCGCCTGGGCGCGCTCGTCGCCCGCGATCCTGCCGACGAGGGCGAGGCCCATGTCGATGCCGGAGGACACCCCGGCCGCCGTGACGTACTTGCCGTCAAAGACCACCCGCTCCCCCGTCGAGCGCACGCCGAGCTTCTCCAGCTCGCCGAGGGCGAGCCAGTGGGAGGTCGCGCGGCGGCCCTCGAGGAGTCCGGCGGCGGCGAGGGCCAGGGATCCCGTGCACACGGACGTCGTCCAGGTGCTGGTGGCGTCGGCGGTGCGCAGCCAGCCGAGCAGCGCCTCGTTCTCCATCTGGTCGCTCTGGCCGGGGCCGCCGGGGACGACCACGACGTCCGGGCTCGGCACCTCGGCGAAGGTCTTGTCGGCGACGAGCGCGAGCCGTCCGCTGTCGTCGCGCACGGGCCCGGTGCGCTCGGCCACGAAGACGACCTCCGCGCCCTCGATGCCGCCGAGCGTCTGGTAGGGGCCGATGGCGTCGAGGGCGGTGAAGCGCTCGTACAGGGCGATGGCTATCTGCATGCGGGCTCCTTGGTGGTGGGATGGGTACGGGGTGCGGGTGGCGGGCCGTGGAAGCGGCGGCGGTACTCGGCGGGGGCCGTGCCGAGCGCCTTGACGAACGCGCGGCGCATGGCCTCCGGAGTGCCGTACCCGCAGGCGCGCGAGACCTCCTCGACGCCGCGCGCCGTGTCCTCCAGGAGGCGGCGCGCGTGCTCGACGCGGACGCGCTCGACGTACTTGCCCGGCGTCGTCCCGGTCTCCGCCTGGAAGGCGCGGGCGAAGTGGCGGGGCGAGAGCCGGGCGCGGGCGGCGAGGCTGTCGACGGAGAGGTCGCCGTCGGGGTGCTCGGTGATCCACTGCTGGACCTCGCGCAGCGGCTCACGGGTCGCCGTCTGCGCGGACAGCTGCGCGCTGAACTGCGCCTGGTTGCCCGGCCTGCGCAGGAACACGACCAGGTAGCGGGCGATGGTGAGGGCCACGTCGCGGCCCAGGTCCTCCTCGACGAGGGCGAGCGCTAGGTCGATGCCCGCGGTGACGCCCGCCGAGGTGGCCACGTTTCCGTCGCGTACGTAGATGGGGTCCGGGTCGACCTCGACGGCCGGGTGGTCGCGGGCGAGCGTGTCGCAGTACGCCCAGTGGGTGGTCGCGCGGCGGCCGTCGAGCAGGCCCGCCCCCGCGAGCAGGATCGCTCCGGTGCACACGGAGACCAGGCGCTCCACGCGCGGGGCGTGGGTGCGCAGCCAGGCGACCACGCCTTCGGTCTCGGGGTTCCCGGGGCGGGTGCCCGCGCCGCCCGGGACCAGCAGGGTGTGGGGCGCGGGGGCGTCCGCCAGGGCGGAGTCCGGGACCAGGGTGAGGCCGCTGGAGGTGCGTACGGGGGCGCCGTCGAGGGACGCGGTGTGCACCCAGTACGCGGTGTCGTGGCCGTGCTGGGGGTGGTTCGCGCCGCCGAACACCTCCACGGGTCCGGTGACATCGAGGCTCTGCACGCCGTCGAAGAGGACGACGAGGACGGTTCGCTGCGCCATGCCCTTGATTCTTCGGGCAGGCGGGGGCGGCCGCAATGACGGGGAGCCCACCTTTCCTGCCATCCGGCCGGTGCCGGTACGTGGTCCCGGGCCCGCCCTTCACGTCATACCAACCAGTCGGTAGCGTACGGGCATGACCTCTCCCACGACCTCACCGGCACCCGGTGCGGGGCTGCACCCGCGCGCGGGACGGCGCTGTCACAGCGTGCTCAACGCCCTCCACTCCACCCACTACTTCGCGCCCGACCTGGGGCGGGAGCTGGGCGCCCTGGGGATCACGCACCCCAGGGCCGTCAACTTCGCCGCGCGCGCCGCCGCCCTCGGGGCCGTCGGCGCCGGGACCGTGACCGCGACGTTCTTCAGCTACCGGCCCGAGACCGTCGCGCAGCACGTGCCCGCGATCTGGCGGATCGCCGCCCCCGAGGACATCCTCGCGGCACGTCTGCGCGCCGTCGACACGACGCTGCGGCGGCTGCTCGGCGACGCGGCCGTCACCTCTCCGGAGATGGCCGAGGCCGCGCGGCTCGCGCTGCGCGCCACGGAGGCGTGCACGCCCAGCGCGCGCCCCCTGTACGCCGCCCACGCCGACCTGCCCGTGCCGGACGAGCCGCACCTCGCGTACTGGCACGCCGCGACCCTGCTGCGCGAGCACCGCGGCGACGGACACCTGACCGCGCTCCTGGACGCCGAACTCGACGCCGTGGAAGCGCTGGTGAGCCACACCGCGACGGGCAGGGGCATGACGCCCCGGCGGAACCTCGCCACGCGCGGCTGGGCGCAGGAGGACTGGGACGCGGCGGTGGCGCGGCTCCAGGAGCGCGGACTCCTGGACGCCGAGGGCGAGTTGACCGAGGCGGGCGTCGCGCTGCGGCAGCGGGTCGAGGAGCACACCGACCGCCTCGACCGGGCCCCGTACGCGCATCTGGGCGCCGACGGCGTGGAGCGGCTCACGGAGCTCGGCACGGCGTTCGCCTCGACGGCGATGCAGGCGGGGGCGTTCCCGGCGGACCTGCTCGGCAAGGCGTAACCCCGGCCGGGGGCCCGCCCCGCTCGTGACCGGCGGCCGCGCGGCGCTCTCGCGACCCGCGGCCGCGCATGCCGCGCGCCTCCCGAGGTACCCGTGCGGCCCCGGCCCTTCGCCACCCCCTCCATCGCGGGTCGGGAGGCGAAGGGAGAATCCACGTGTTCCGTGCGATCGCGGATGTTCTGCGACAGATCGGCTCGGCGCTCGCCACCGTGGTCACGCTGCCGTTCCGGGCGCTGGCCCGGCTCTTCGGCGGAGCGTCCCGTTCCGGGCGACGGGGCGGACGGGGTCGCAGGGTCTGACCCCCGTTGTCGGTGCCACCTGCCACAATTGCCGGGCAACCTCAGTGAGAAGGCGGTACCGGAACGTGGCACCTGTGACGACGTCCACCCCAGCGTCCATCGAAAGCAGGATCGCCGAGGAACTCGGCGTACGGGAGCGGCAGGTGAAGGCCGCCGTGGACCTGCTCGACGGCGGGTCGACGGTGCCCTTCATCGCGCGCTACCGCAAAGAGGCGACCGAGATGCTCGACGACGCGCAGCTGCGCACGCTCGAGGAGCGGCTGCGCTATCTGCGCGAGCTCGAGGAGCGGCGGACCGCCATCCTCGAATCGGTGCGCGAGCAGGGCAAGCTGACCGACGAGCTGGCGGCCGCCATCCGCGCGGCCGACACCAAGGCCCGGCTCGAGGACATCTACCTGCCGTACAAGCCGAAGCGGCGCACCAAGGCGCAGATCGCCCGCGAGGCGGGCCTGGAGCCGCTCGCGGACGGGCTGCTCGGCGACCCGACGGTGGAGCCGCTCGCGGCGGCCGCCGCGTTCGTCGACGCCGACAAGGGCGTCGCGGACCCGCAGGCCGCCCTCGACGGTGCCCGCGCGATCCTCACCGAGCGGTTCTCCGAGGACGCCGACCTGATCGGCGAGCTGCGCGAGCGCATGTGGGTGCGCGGGCGCGTCGCCGCGAAGGTCCGCGAGGGCAAGGAGGAGGCGGGCGCGAAGTTCGCCGACTACTTCGACTTCGCCGAGCCGTTCACGGAGCTGCCCTCGCACCGCGTCCTCGCCCTGCTGCGCGGCGAGAAGGAGGACGTCCTGGACCTGGTCCTGGAGCCGGAGGAGCCCACGGACGGTCCTTCTTCGTACGAGGGGACGGTCGCCCAGCGCTTCGGGATCACCGACCGCGGGCGCCCCGCCGACAAGTGGCTCGCGGACACGGTCCGCTGGGCCTGGCGCACCCGCATCCTGGTGCACCTGGGCATCGACCTCAGGCTGCGGCTGCGGACGGCCGCGGAGGACGAGGCGGTGCGGGTCTTCGCTTCGAACCTGCGCGACCTGCTGCTCGCGGCCCCCGCGGGCACGCGCGCGACGCTCGGCCTCGACCCCGGCTTCCGCACGGGCGTGAAGGTCGCCGTGGTCGACGCCACCGGCAAGGTCGTCGCGACGGACACGATCCACCCGCACGTCCCGGCGAACCGATGGGACGAGTCCCTCGCCAAGCTGGCCCGCCTGGCCCAGGAGCACGCGGTCGACCTGATCGCGATCGGCAACGGCACGGCGTCCCGCGAGACCGACAAGCTCGCCGCCGAGCTGATCGCCAAGCACCCGGAGCTGAAGCTCACGAAGGTGATGGTGTCGGAAGCCGGCGCCTCGGTGTACTCGGCCTCGGCGTTCGCCTCCCAGGAACTGCCCGACCTGGACGTGTCGCTGCGCGGCGCCGTGTCGATCGCGCGCCGCCTACAGGACCCGCTCGCCGAGCTGGTGAAGATCGACCCGAAGTCCATCGGCGTCGGTCAGTACCAGCACGACCTGTCCGAGGTGAAGCTGTCCCGCTCGCTCGACGCGGTCGTGGAGGACTGTGTGAACGGCGTGGGCGTGGACGTGAACACGGCATCGGCGCCGCTGCTCGCCCGCGTCTCCGGCATCGGCTCCGGCCTCGCCGAGAACATCGTGGCGCACCGCGACGCGAACGGCCCGTTCCGCAGCCGCAAGGGCCTCAAGGACGTGCCCCGGCTCGGCCCGAAGGCGTACGAGCAGTGCGCGGGCTTCCTGCGCATCCGCGGCGGCGACGATCCGCTCGACGCCTCCAGCGTGCACCCCGAGGCCTACCCGGTCGTGCGCCGCATGGTGCAGTCGGCCGGTGTCGACGTCCCGTCCCTGATCGGCAGCACGGCGACGCTGCGCGCCCTGAAGCCCGCCGACTTCGTCGACGACACCTTCGGCCTGCCGACCGTCACGGACATCCTCAAGGAGCTGGAGAAGCCCGGCCGCGACCCGCGTCCCGCCTTCAAGACGGCGACGTTCAAGGAGGGTGTCGAGAAGATCTCCGACCTGACGCCGGGGATGGTCCTCGAGGGCGTCGTGACGAACGTCGCCGCGTTCGGCGCCTTCGTGGACGTCGGCGTGCACCAGGACGGTCTCGTGCACGTGTCCGCGATGTCCAAGACGTTCGTCAAGGACCCGCGGGACGTGGTGAAGCCGGGCGACATCGTCAAGGTGAAGGTCCTCGACGTCGACGGGGCGCGCAAGCGGATCTCGCTGACGCTGAGGCTGGACGACGAGGCCGTCGCGGGCGACGCCGCCACGGACGGCGGGGGTCGGCGCGGCGGGCGCCCGCCGCAGCAGCGCAGGGAGGGCGGGGGCGCCCGTCAGGGCAAGGGTGGCCAGCAGGGCCGCGGTGGCCAGCAGGGCCGCGGTGGCCAGCAGGGCCGGGGCGGCACTCAGCAGGGCCGGGGCGGTGGCGGTCAGCAGGGCCGGGGCAACCGCGGCGGCCAGCGGCAGGCGCCGCCGCCCGCGAACGACGCGATGGCCGAGGCGCTGCGCCGCGCCGGTCTGGTCGACCCGAACCGGCGCTAGACGCTAGGCGCTAGGCGGAGCGGCGGAGGTCAGGGTGACAGCTCGGTCACCTTGCCTTCCGCCACCTCCAGGCGGCGGGTGACGCGCACGGCGTCGAGCATGCGGCGGTCGTGCGTGACCAGGAGCAGCGTGCCCGTGTAGGAGTCGAGCGCGGACTCCAACTGCTCGATGGCGGGCAGGTCGAGGTGGTTCGTCGGCTCGTCGAGGACCAGCAGGTTCACCCCGCTGCCCTGGAGCAGCGCCAGGGCGGCGCGGGTGCGCTCGCCCGGTGACAGGGTCGCGGCCGGGCGCAGCACGTGGTCGGCCTTCAGGCCGAACTTGGCGAGCAGCGTGCGGACTTCGGCAGGCTCGGTGTCGGGCACGGCCGCGCGGAACGCGTCCAGGAGCGACTGTTCGCCGTGGAACAGGGCGCGCGCCTGGTCGACCTCGCCGACGACCACGCCGGAGCCGAGCGCCGCGTGCCCCTCGTCCACGGGGACGCGGCCGAGCAGCGCGCCGAGCAGCGTCGTCTTGCCCGAGCCGTTCGCGCCGGTGATGGCGACGCGGTCGGCCCAGTCGACCTGGAGGTTCACCGGGCCGAGCGTGAAGGTGCCGCGTCGCACGGCCGCGTCGCGCAGCGTGGCGACCACCGCGCCGGAGCGCGGCGCGGCGGCGATCTCCATCCGCAGCTCCCACTCCTTGCGCGGCTCCTCCACGGCGTCCCGGTCGAGGCGCTCCAGCATCCGCTGCGTCTGGCGGGCCTTGGCGGCCTGCTTCTCGCTGGCCTCGCTGCGGAACTTGCGGCCGATCTTGTCGTTGTCGGTGGCCTTGCGGCGGGCGTTCTTCACGCCCTTGTCCATCCACGCGCGCTGCGTCTGGGCCCGGTCCTGCAGCGCGGCCCGCTTGTCGGCGTACTCGTCGTACTCCTCGCGGGCGTGGCGGCGGGCGACCTCGCGCTCCTCCAGGTACGCGTCGTAGCCGCCGCCGTAGAGGTTGATCTGCTGCTGGGCCAGGTCGAGTTCGAGGACCTTGGTGACGGTGCGGGACAGGAACTCGCGGTCGTGGCTCACGACGACCGTGCCCGCGCGCAGGCCGCGTACGAACGCCTCCAGGCGTTCGAGGCCCGCCAGGTCGAGGTCGTTGGTGGGCTCGTCGAGCAGGAACACGTCGTAGCGGGAGAGCAGGAGCGAGGCCAGGCCCGCGCGGGCCGCCTGGCCGCCGGAGAGCGAGGTCATCTCCTGGTCGAGGGCCACGCCGAGGCCCAGGGACTCCGCGACCTCGGCCGCGCGCTCGTCCAGGTCCGCGCCGCCGAGCGCCAGCCAGCGCTCCAGGCTCGTCGCGTACGCCTCGTCGGCGCCCGGGGCGCCTGCGACCAGGCCCTCCGTCGCTTCGTCCATGGCTTGCTGGGCGGCGGTGACGCCGGTGCGGCGGGCCAGGAACGCGTGGATCGTCTCGCCGGGGCGGCGGTCCGGTTCCTGGGGCAGGTGTCCGACGGACGCCGTCGGGGGTGACGAGGTGACCTGGCCGGATTCTGGGGTGTCCAGGCCCGCGAGGAGGCGGAGCAGGGTCGACTTTCCGGCGCCGTTGGCGCCGACGAGTCCGATGACGTCGCCCGGGGCGACGACGAGGTCCAGGCCCTCGAAGAGGGGGCGGTCGCCGTGGGCGGCGGCGAGTCGCTTGGCGACGAGTGTTCCGTTCATGAGGCTCTGAGGGTATCCCGGCCCCGGCGGTTGGCTCCGCGCCTTTTCCGGTGGGCGTGCGGCATTTCCGGTGGGCGTGCGGCAGCCGTCTCGCCACCGCTCCGCGGTGGCTGCTCCCACCCGCCCACCCGTTACCCCAGCCCCCGCCGCACCGCCGGTGGTGACGGCCGTCCCCCCGGTGCCGCATACGCCCCCGCCCCGCCGCTACCGCGGCGGCATCATCCCGCCCGCCCACCCATACACCTGCGTCGCCCCACCGGAGGGTAGAAACGGGCGGGCGGGCTTGGCAGGCGGCAGGCGGCAGGCGGCAGGCGGCAGGCGGCAGGCGGCAGGCGGCAGGCAACTCCGTCCGTCGGAGGGGGGTAACGGGCAGTCGCCGACGGTGGGCGGCCCCCACCAGGGGCGTTCACCCCGCGGGAGGGTGGAAATGGGCGGGCGGGTGGGAGATGAACGCCGCGTCAGCGGTGGGCGCCGGCCGTCAGCACTCTCCCCGGGGACCGCGCCACCACATACATGGCCCGCCCCGGCAGGGGCGTCCGCCGCTCGCCCGGCTCGAGCACCTCGTCGAAGACCTCGTGAACGCGCGTGCGCCGCAGGCGATCCCGGCGGTAGGCGGTGAGCCGCACACGGCAGGGCGACGTGACCTCGGTGACGGCGGTGCCGTCGGTGACCGTGAGGCGCGCGAGGCGCCGCTGCTCCGAGGGCCCGCGCTCCAGAGCGTGCTCGATCTGGGCGACGAGCAGCGGCACGATCGGCGCGAGCCCGTCGACGTACGCGACGTCGACCCCGGCCCCTTCGAAGGACGCCCGCACGGACCCCCGCACCCCCTCCGGCACGGCGGGCCCGAACGCCACCGCCCCGTACGTGCGCAGCTCCTCCGGCGGCACACCCGTCGCGTCCGCCGCGATCTCCGCCCCGATGCCGATCTGCCGCAGCGCCGCCGCGAGCTTGGCGAGCAGCGCCACTCGGGCACCGATGAGCAGCACGCGCCGCCGTCCGGCCCCGGGCCCGGCCCCGCCGACAGCCTCCGCCTGCGTATCCGCGAGCAACTGCGCCAGCTGCTCGCGGTATTCGGCGCCGTGGAAGCGGAACGGACCGATGCCGTGGTAGCCGTTCAGCTCCAGGTCGGCGTGGTCGGAGGTCTGCCAGGCGAAGTCCCGCCACACGTAGTCGCCGCCGGCGCGCTCGATGACCGCCGTGACGGCCCCGCACTCCAGGCCCTCGCACTCGGGACAGCCGTAGATGACGTGCCGCCCGTCGCGCAGCGGCGCCTCGGCCTCCAGGAGCAGCCCGCGCACGTGCGCGGAGAAGATCGCAGGAGGGATGTCCGACGCGAGCGGGGACACCGCGTCGAGGTCGGCGAGCTGGAACAGCAGCGGGCGCCCGTTCACGATGAAGTCGACGAAGTCACGGTGCACTTGGTAGCCACCGTCCGCGAGGACTCCCCCGGCGCGCGTCGCCGGCGCCAGGCCGAAGGTCGCGTACTCGGCGTACTCGGCAAGCATGGTGTGAGTATCCCCACCCGCGGGTGGTTGTGCGCCCTTCGTGCGCGGTCCGCTACGTTTCCCGGATGACCGTGAGGGACAGCGCAGACGTGATCGTGGTGGGCGGCGGTGTCGCCGGGCTCACGACCGCCGTGGTGCTCGCGGAGCGCGGCGACCGGGTGCGGCTGTGGACGCGGGCGCCCGCCGAGCGCACGACCTCGGCCGTTGCGGGCGGCCTGTGGTGGCCGTACCGCGTCGAGCCGGAGTCCCTGGCCGGGGACTGGTCGCTCACCTCCCTCGCGGTGTACGGGGAGTTGGCGGCGGACGGCGCGCACACGGGCGTACGCATGGTCGAGGGCGTACACGCCGGCGTCACGCTGGACACGCTCGGGCCGTGGGCGGCGCGGGTGCCGGGGCTTCGGGCGGCGACGCGCGCCGAGCACGAGGGCGTCGGCGTCCGGGCGCGGCTGCCGCTGATCGACATGCCGGTGCACCTGGCGTGGCTGCGGGAGCGGCTGCTCGCGGCGGGCGGCACCGTCGAGCTCCGCACGGCCGGGAGCCTCGCCGAGCCGCTGGCTCAGGCGCCGTGCGTGGTCAACTGCCCGGGCCTCGGCGCCAGAAGCCTCGTGGGCGACGCGTCGGTGCGGCCGGTGCGGGGGCAGCTGGTCGTGGTGGAGAACCCGGGGATCCGTACGTGGTTCACGGCCGCGGACTCCGAGTCATCGGCGACGACGTACTTCCTGCCGCAGCCGGGCGGGCTCGTCCTCGGCGGGACCGCCGAGGACGGCGACTGGTCGCTGGTGCCCGACCCGGCCACGGCGGAGGCGATCGTGCGGCGGTGCGCGCGGGTGCGGCCGGAGATCGCCGGTGCGCGGGTGATCGGGCACCGGGTGGGGCTCCGGCCCGCGCGGCCCGCCGTGCGCCTGGAGCGGGAGCGCGCCGACGCGGGGCGGGTGGTGGTGCACAACTACGGTCACGGTGGCGCCGGGGTCACCGTGGCGTGGGGCTGCGCGCGGGAGGCGGCTCGGCTCGTGGCGGACGCCCGGCAGCGCTCGTAGCCAGGGCCCGCGGTGCGAGGCCGAGGCCGACGAGCGCCGGGAGCCCGTGGAGTCCCAGGAGTACGCCGAGTACGCACAACCCGACGACTCCGGGGACTCCGACGGCTCCGAGGAGCCGGCCGCCTCCGCGCGGCCGGCTCGTCAGCGGGCGCTGTCCGGCTGCGGCTCCGTCCCGGTGTCGGTGCCCGCGGCCGATCCCGTGGCGGACTCGGCGTCGGATCCGTTCTCGGCCGGGCCGATCTGGAGCTCGAAGTCCCCGTCGTACTGCTCATGACCGGCGAGGACGGCCCGCTCCACGGCTTCCGTGCCGTGCTCACCGCGCACGATCAGCGGGTCGTGGCGCAGATCTCTCATCAGCGCCACGCACATGCCGATCATCACGAGCGTGAAGGGTGCCGCGACGAGGATCGTCAGATTCTGCAGGCCGGTGAGGGCGTTGGCCTTGCCCTCGCCGATGAGCAGCATGATCGCGGCGACGGCTCCGGTGACGACGCCCCAGAAGATCACCACGAGACGGCCGGGTTCCAGGGAGCCCTTCTGGGAGAGCGTGCCCATGACGATCGACGCGGCGTCGGCGCCGGACACGAAGAAGATGCCGACGAGGATCATCACGAGCAGGCTCGTGGCGGTGGCGATCGGATACTCGTGCAGCAGGCCGAACAGCTGCGCCTCGGCCGTGTCGTCGCCCTTGAAGCCGCCGCCCTCCTTGACCTTTATGGCGCTGCCGCCGAAGACCGCGAACCACAGCAGGCTGACCGTGCTGGGCACGAGGATCACGCCGCCCACGAACTGCCGGATGGTGCGGCCGCGGCTGATGCGCGCGATGAACATGCCGACGAACGGCGTCCAGGAGATCCACCAGGCCCAGTAGAAGACCGTCCAGCTGCCGAGCCAGGCCGAGACGCCTTCGCCGCTCGACGCCTCCGTGCGCCCGATGAGCTGCGGCAGGTCGCCGAGGTAGGAGCCGATGGAGGTGGGCAGCAGGTCGAGGATGATGACGGTCGGGCCCGCGACGAAGACGAACACGACGAGCAGCAGGGCGAGCACCATGTTGATGTTCGACAGCCACTGGATGCCCTTCTCCACGCCGGACACCGCGGAGGCCACGAACGCCACCGTCAGGACGGCGATGACGGTGATGAGCAGGCCCGTGGTCGCCTTGTCCCGCCAGTCGAGCTCCTCGATGCCGCTGCCGATCTGCAGCGCGCCGAGGCCGAGGGACGCGGCGGAGCCGAACAGGGTGGCGAGGATCGCGAGGATGTCGATGACCCGGCCCCAGGCGCCGTGGGCGTGCTTCTCGCCGATGAGCGGGACGAACACGGAGCTGATGGTCTGCCTGCGGCGGCGCCGGAACGTGCTGTAGGCGATGGCGAGGCCGACGACCGCGTAGATCGCCCACGGGTGCAGCGTCCAGTGGAACAGCGTCGTCGCCATGGAGGTCTCCATGGCGGCGGCCTTGTCGTCGGGGTGGGTGCCGGGCGGCGGCGTGCTGAAGTGGGCGAGGGGCTCGCTCACGCCGTAGAACATCAGGCCGATGCCCATGCCCGCGCTGAACATCATCGCGACCCAGGACACCGTGCGGAACTCGGGCTCCTCGCCCTCCTGGCCGAGCGTGATCTTGCCGTACCGGCTGACGGCCAGCCAGAGGGCGAAGACCACGAAGCCGGTCGCGGCCAGCATGAAGGCCCAACCGCCGTTGTGGATCAGGCTCTTGAGCATCCTCCCCGAAACGTCTTCGAGGGTGTCCGTGGCGACGGCGCCCCAGACCACGAAGGCGAGGGTGAGCCCGGCCGTGACGCCGAACACCACCCGGTCGGTCTGTGGGGAACGGCCACCGGAGTGGCCCACCGACAGCGGTGGGCCTCCTCCGGGGTCCGCTTTCTGTGATTCCTGCGTCACAAGTTCACCTTTCGCGGAGTGGCTGATCGTCGGGTGTTCTTCTCCGCTAACCCCCTACCACATGTGACGCGTCTCACGACGGCCTAACAGTCGGTGTCGGGCCGCCCTGTGACGAGGTGATAGGTCGCGCGTTCGTCGAGGAGCAGCGGGACGAGCGCGCGTGCGGGCTGCCGCAACGGCACGAGCGCGCCCGCGCCGTCGGGTTTCACGGTAACGCCGTGGAGCCGGAGTTCGCCCCTGACGTGCGCGTACTGTTCGGCGTTCAGCCGGTAGCCGCACGGCGGGTCCTGGATGACCTCGGCGGGCTCGGCCGGGTCGTTGTCGGCGCCGCCGAGGTAGACCGGGCCGCGGTCGCGCAGTCCGGCGAGGCGCGAGGCCGTCGTGGCGGCCTCCAGGCTCCACCGGTGCTCGTCGGCGTACCTGAACAGTCCCTTCAGGGCCGAGAGTTGGGAGGTGACGCGGCGCCGGTTGTTGAGCGCCGGGTCGTTCTTCTCGGCTTCGGTGAGGGCATCGACGCGGCTCTCGATGAGCAGGCCCGCGGCGTGCTTGATGCCGGAGACATTGCGCAGGATGCGCTCCTGTCCGTCGCCTGCCACCTGCTTGACCGGCTCGCCGGTGACGGGGTCGGTCCAGATGCCGTAGGTGCCGGTGGTGTAGCCGTCGGCGGACGCGGCGGGCCGGACGTAGTCCTGCGAGAGCCGGGTGGCCTCCCGGTGCACCGCGCCGTGCGTGTTGAGGTTGCGCGGCCACAGGTCGAACAGGTCCTTGTCGTAGTACTTGGGCGTGGCGCCGTACTCGTGCAGGTCGTAGATGGCGTCCGGCCTGCGGTCGCGGATGACGGCGGCGAAGGCGCGGGCCTCGTTCGTGGCGAGGGTGATGTGGTCGCGGTTGATGTCGACGCCGTCAAAGTTGCCGCGGGTGTCGGCGGCGCGCCCGTCCGGGTTGGCGGTGGGGACGACGAGCAGCGTGGTGCGGGAGAGGAACCTCCTCGTGCGCGCGTCCTCGGCGTACGCCAGGTCGCGGATCGTCGTCAGGCAGGCCTCGCGGCCCGACGGCTCGTCACCGTGCTGGCTGCACACGAGGAGCACCGTGCTCGCGGTGCGGCGCTCGCCGATGCGGACGAGCTGGAGCGGCCGGTTCTGCTTCGTCGTGCCGATGCGCGAGACGGAGACCCGGTCGCTGGCCTTGTCGACGGTGGCGAGCAGCCGCTGTTCCTCGGGCTGACTGGTCCAGCGCGCGCCGTGGCTCTCCTCGAAGCCGGTGCGCGGCGGCCGCTCGGCTGCCTGCGCGGGCGCGCCGAGCAGCGGCGCGGCGAGCGCGGCGCAGGCGAAGCCCAGGGCGAGGGCACGGATGCGGGGTGTCATGAAGTACGGCCTCCCGGTACGGGCTTGAGCGGGCGCGCCGGAGCCACGCCGTCGAGGCGGGACTCGCGCGGCGCGGTGGCGTGCGGGTCGGTGGCGAGGGCCTTGAGGCCGCCCACGAGCGGGAGCTTGGCATAGGTGCGGGCCAGGTCGAGCTTCAGCGTCGGAGTGTCGGCGGGCGGCGTGATGAGGTTCTTGTCGGTGCCGCCGATGATCAGGGCGAGCCGGTGGCCCTTCGGTACGACGTGGTCGCTCGCGGCGAGGTCGAGGGTGAGGGTGACGGGCTCGCCCGGAGTGAGCGGGCGGCCGTGGTGCTCGTCCGCGTAGGTGCCGAGGTCGGCCCAGCCGCGGCTGAAGATGGTGTAGTCGACGGCGGCGGTGCGGGCGACGGTCCGCTGGAAGCAGGAGCTGTCGCCGCTCGTGCTCGCGCCCCAGCAGGTGCGGTCGGGGAGCGTGGTGATGCCCTCGTCGTCGTCCGCGTAGTCGCGGATGGTGTCGGGTCCGAGGTCGACGAGGACGGCGCTCAGGTGTGCGGTGCGGGCCGAGGGCGTCACGGTGACGGTGACCTTCGAGGAGCCGGACAGGCGCAGGTCGCGGGCGAGCGGGCGGGTGGTGAACCCGGCCTTGGCGGGCGTGGAGCTGTCGATCGTCGCCGCCCAGTCGGTCTCGCCGAGGCTCCGGTCGTCGGTGAAGGTCTCGCTGCCCTTGCCGGGGCGGGTGCCGAGGGTGCCGACGCCGGGGGCGGCGCCCTTGGCCGGGCGGAGCGTGGTGGTGTCGGTGGCGCGCGGCGGCCAGGTCCGGTCGGTGGTCCAGCGGTCGGGGGCGCGCTCGATGTCGGCCATGGGCTCGCGGTCGATGCCGTTGCGGTAGCCGAGGAGTTCGTGGTCGAACCAGCGGTGCAGGGTGCGCACCCAGTCGGCGCGGCGGAAGTCGAACGGGTCGACGTGCCCGGCCTGGCTGAGCCAGATCTTCCGCTCGACGCCCGCGTCGGCGAGGGCGTCCCACCACTGCCCGAAGTGCTTGGTGCGCACGTTCAGGTCCTGCAGGCCGTGGACGACGAAGACGCTGGCCTTGACGTTGCGGGCGGCGGGCACGTGGTCGCGCTCGGTCCACAGCGGGGTCCAGTCGCCGGTGCGGGGCGCGCCGTCGATCAGGCGCTGCTGCACCTGGCCGCAGCGGGCGCGGGCCGCGGGGCTCTCCACGTAGTTCGACAGCCACTCGGGGCCGCCGCTCTGCAGCGGGGCGCCCTTGGCGAAGTAGTAGTCGTACCAGGAGGAGATGGCGCCGATCGGCACGATGGTCTTCAGGCCCTCGACGCCGGTCGCGGCGACGCCGTTGGCGATGGTGCCGTCGTAGCTCTTGCCGATCATTCCGGTGCGGCCGTTGGTCCAGGCCGCCTCGGCGCGCCGGTCGCCGGTGGGCGAGGTGTAGCCCCGGGCGCGGCCGTTCAGCCAGTCGACGACGGCCTTGGCGGACTGGACGTCGGAGCGGCCGCCGACGTCCACGCAGCCGTCGGAGCGGTTGGTTCCGGCGAGGTCGACGGCGACGAAGGCGTAGCCGCGCGGCACGAAGTAGTTGTCGTAGTACAGCGGGAACTGCACCGGATTGCCCTGGGCGTCGTAGGTCTTCTTCTGGCTCTCGTTGCCGCGGCCGCAGCACGCGTAGTACGGGCTCGCGTCCATGATCACGGGTATCTTCCGGCCCCGCGCCGCGGGTTCGCGGGGGCGGACTATGTCGACGGCGACGCGGTCGGCCTTGCCCGCCGCGTCGCCCTCGATACCGGTGTCGACCCCAACGGACACGCGGATAGCGTC